>CANRKJ010000008.1 GCA_947631185.1 uncultured Clostridia bacterium
GATATTTTTTTATAAAAAATATATTATTTTAAAAATTTTATTAATTAAATAATGCTTGTTTTTCAACAGCCTCTCATCGGGCGCCCGCAAAAAAATATTGGCGAACATTGGGCATCCGTAAAATTATCTTTAAATAAATTGACAATTAAAATAATATATAATATAATATTTCTGATAAATAAACGTTGCTAAAGAAAAAACATGAATTGTAGAAGGAGTGTTAATAATGGAAGAAAATATTCAAGGAAAATATTTCAGTATTAATGATAGAAAAGATATTAGTACTGTTATATACCAAGTTAATAAAACAGAAAAGGAATTTCTCAAAACTTCTCCAAAATACACTGTAGAAAGATTAGATTATATAGAGGAGATTGTAGGTGAAAAAAAGAGAAAAACTTTTTTTGTTGATAATCCTGCACCAGATGGAAATCCTTTAGTCATTTTATCTTTCGCAAAAGAGAAAGTTTTGGTTAATATGGGATTTTTAGATGACGATACAGTAAAAATTTCAAAAAAACCAGTTCCAATATCTTTTAAAACTTTGTATAGTGAAAAAGAAATGGAATATAAAGATTTTTTATATACACCAAATATGAAAAGACCTATATCTATAATAGATCCAGAAACAACTGAAGAAGTTAAGCCAATATTATATTTTGATGAAGATGCAAATAATGGAGAAGGTGCGGTTAGAGGAAAATGCAAACTAAAACCTTACAAAAAATATTTTGCTTTTGAGATTAGAGATGATAGGATAAACAATTAGTTTTATGTTTTGGAAAGGGGAATAAACTATGGGAATAGAAACTTCAACTTCAAATGAAGGAAGTAATAACAAAGAAAATAGATTAAATAGATATACTGAAGCAAAGCAAAAAAATGTTTCGTGGGATGAATTAAATAAGATTATAGATAATAAGGGATTTGCTAATTTTGATATAAATAGTATGGCTGTTTCATTTAATGATAATGTAAAAATTATAGGTGGAGAGGAAAATGACGTTACAGAAGCCACTTCTCATGCAACATATGAATTTGATATGAACAATATGACGACTGTTTTAGCTAATGTTAGAGAAATAAATGATAAAAATATAGCTAAAATTACGGCTAGAAGAGAAAAAGAAAAAGCGAAAAGAAAAGCAAAAAGAAAAGCAGAAGCAGAAGCAGCAAAAAGCAATGTAGTTACTCCAGGATTAGAAGGCAAATTAGAAGAAACAGATAATGAAAAATAATTATTTTATTTACTTAAGAAAAGGTGAAGAATATGAATTTTAAAGAAAAAATAAAGGCTGCCATATATAAAATTAAAGTAAGACTTATTGTTGGAGCATTTCTACTTTTATCAGTTTTAATTTTTGCTGGAAGTACTTTTAGTGTAGCCATTGGAAATGGAAGATTACAAGCTGATGAATCAGGATATAACTGGACAGTTTTTTATGAAACAATTTTCAATAATACTCTAAGTCCAATTAAATCATTAAAATTATGTTTTACTCCTGATTATTTTCCTGATTTTTTAAACTTGACAGGCATATTTATATTAATATACTTTTTAGTAGCTTTGATTGGATTTTTTAAAGCTATACCTAAACATCAATATGATGATATTGAACACGGTTCTAGTAGATGGGCTGATGGTGATGAATATGGTATACTTAGTAGAAAAGCTGGAATAATACTAGCTGAAAAACATTATTTACCAGTTGATAAAAGAGGAAATGTTAATGTATTAGTTGTTCGGAGGTTCTGGTGCTGGTAAATCTGCATCATATGTTATCCCAAATGCTTTACAATTATTAGGTTCATACGTTTTTACTGATCCTAAGGGAGAATTATATGATAAAACTTCAGGATATTTCAGAGCACAAGGATATGATGTTAAAGTTTTGAATTTAGTTAATCCAGATAATAGTGATGGATATAATCCATTACACCATATTACAAGTGATGTTGATGTTGATGTTATTGCTAATACAATTGTAAAAGGGCAGGGAGATGGAGCAAAGGCAGCAGATCCTTTTTGGGATGATATGGCCGAAATGCTTTTAAAATCTCTTATATATTATTTAAAATCTAGTAGACCATTAGAAGAACAAAGCTTGGCTAGTTGTTCAGAATTAGTTAGAGCAGCTAATAATAATGGAGGAGATAACTTATTAGCAAATTTAATAAATGAATTATCTTTTGATAATCAGGCTAGAAAGAACTTTAAAAATATTGAAACATTGCCAGATAAAACATATGGTTCCGTACTTGGAACTCTACAATCAAAATTAGGAAAATTTGATACACCAGCAATTGCAGAACTTACATCAACAGATACAATCGATTTTCAAGAAATAGGAAGTAAAAAAACAGCAGTGTATGTTATTTCATCAGATACTCATGCTGCATATGATTTTTTACTTACAATTTTTTTCTCACAAATGATACAACAATTATATGATTTTGCTGATAAGCAAGGAGGAGCATTGCCTGTTCCAACATATTTTATTTTAGATGAGTTTGCCAATATAGGAAAGATTCCAGATTTTGATAAAAAGATTTCTACATCAAGAAGTAGAAAGATTTCATTTAGTGTTATTCTTCAAAATTTAGATCAACTAGAAGCTGTTTACGAGAAAGCACATGAAACTATTATTGGTAACTGTGATACACATTTATTTTTAGGTTCTAACTCTCAAAAAACAGTAGAATATTTTTCTAAGGCATTAGGTGAGATTACTATAGGAACGGATAATTATAATACTAATAGAGATGTTGCAGGATGGAAAACAGGAGATACTTATAGTATTAATAAATCAGCTAGAGCTCTTATGACAGCTGATGAACTAAGAAAGATGGATAATGATTTATGTATAATATTTGAAAAAGGTATAAATCCAGTTAAAGCTAAAAAATACTATTATTTTAAATATAAGACTGCATCAGTTGTTGATAAATATATTTCTAGTCATAATGATTTACATGTAGATAGGGGTGTTTGGAGAACATTTAATCCATATAATCCGTATGAAGAAGGTAGTGAATTATCAGGAGGTGTTTCTCAATCATTAGAATCATTAGATGATTTATTTTCAGATGATAGTTCATCTAATGATGAATCTAAAAAAGAAAAAGTAGAAATTAATAATTCTAATAATAATATACCAAAAACAATGTCAATGGGAAATAAAGGAAATTCTGAAGAAAAAAGACATGAGGAATTGGTAGATATTCAAAAAGAATTAGAGGCAAAATTTGATGAATTATTTGGATCTTTAGATGATGACGATGAATAAAAAGTAGCAATTTTAAAAATTGCTATTTTTTTTTGATTAAATAATAATACGCGAACAAATATTCTTTTTCATATTGACTAAAAAAGTGGTGTATGATAAAATTTACTCAAGATTTTGCAAAAGAAGGTGAAAAGTATTGAAGTTTGTGCATATTGCAGATTTGCATTTTGATTGTGAATTTTCAGGTTTTAAAAATGATGTACACTTAATTGAAAAAAGAAAATTAGAGCAAAGAGAAGCTTTTAGAAAAGTAATAGATTATATTAATGATGAATCTGTTGAATATTTATTTATTTCAGGAGATTTATATGAGAATGAACATGTAAAAAAATCAACTATAGAATTTATAAATAATTTATTTAAAAAAATTCCAAATACAAAAATATTTATATCTCCAGGAAACCATGATCCAAATATAAAAGGAAGTATTTATGACGAATTTAAATTTAATGATAATGTTAAAATATTTAAAAATTCTAAGATAGAAAAATATGAAGATGATAATATTGAAGTATATGGTGCAGGATTTGAAGATTTCTATATGAATAAAAATTTATTAGATGAATTTGAATTAAAAGAAAGCAATAAATCCAAATTTCTTGTTATTCATGCTGATTTAAATGGCGTTTTAGATATGGGTGGGTGTTCATATAATCCAATAAATGAGCTAAAGCTAAAAACTATGGGATTTGATTATGTCGCTCTTGGACATATACATAAAACTAATTTTAATTCGAATAATAGAATTATTTATCCAGGTTCTTTGATTTCATTAGGATTTGACGAATTAGGATGTCATGGTATGGTTGTAGGAAAATTTAGTAAGAAGAATATTGTAATTGAGTTTCAACCAATTGATGTAAGAGAGTTTGTTGAATATGAAGTTAATGTTGAGGATATGAGTTCACAAAGTGATTTAATAGATTATTTAACTACTCTTTATTTTGAGAAAAATAAATTTTGTAAAATTGTATTAAAAGGTAAAAGAAAGTTTTTTATAAATATTAAAGATATAATGTATTTAATAGATAATTCTAGTATTTATAGAATTAAGGATGAAACCATATTAGGATATGATTTAGAGAACTTAGCAAAAGAAAAAAATTTAAAAGGAATTTTTGTACGAAAATTATTAGAAATGAAAAACAATAGTATTTATTCAGAAGAAGAAATAGAAAAAGCTATCGAAATAGGGTTGGAAGCTATGGATAGTTAGAAGGAGAAAAATTGAAAATTAGAAAATTAAAAATAAATGGATTTGGAAAATTTGTAAATAAAGATATTAGTCTAAATGATGGAATAAATATAATTTATGGATTAAATGAGTCTGGAAAGTCTACTATTCAAAGATTTATTCCAGGAGTATTTTTTGGTTTATCAAAATCCAAGAATGGTAAAGAAATATCAAATTTAAACAAATATTTTCCATGGAACGGACTAGAATATTCAGGGAAAATTTCATATGTTTTAGATAATGGAGATAAATTTGAAGTTTTTAGAGATTTTAATAAAAAAAATCCTATAATTTATAATAAAAATAAAATAGATATTTCATCTGATTTTAATATTGATAAAAATAGGGGAATTACATTTTTTGAAGACCAAACAGGTATAGATGAAAAAATATTTCTAGAAACTGCTTTAGTAGAACAGCAAAATGTAAAATTAGATAAATTTAGCCAGACTAATATAATTCAGAAGATAACCAATATATTAGCCTCTGGAGATGAAGCTATTTCATATAAGAAAACTATTGAAAAGATATCTAAAATGCAGAACGAAAAAGTTGGTACATCGAGAACTACTCATAAACCTATTAATATAATAGAAAATAATATATTAAAATTGGAAGAAGAAAAGTCAGAACTTGAAAACTCAGAATTTGAGTTAGATGAAGTTAGTTCGAAAGAAATTGAAATACAAAATACATTAGATGAACTAAACGAAAAATTAAATTTGATAAAAGAAATGAAATTATATTTAGAATCTTCAAAACTTAAATATGCAGAATTAGATTTCAATAAAAGACTTGAAAATGAATATGATGAAAAAATACAAGATTTGCAAAGTAAAATTGATATAAGAGCTAAGCAGAATGTAAGATTACAAAAGAAAAAATATACTATAAATTATGTATTTATATTTTTCTCTTTAATTTTAGGTATATCTTCATATTTATATTTTAATAATTTTTTAGTTACAATACCATTTATAATTTTTATATTAGTTAATTTATTATATGTATTAATAAGTAAAACAAAAAATAATAAAAAAATAAAAGAAAAATTGTTACAAATAGATGAGTTACAATATATGATTGATAAAGAAATCGAAATATTTAAGAAAAATAAAGAAAAGAAACAGTTTGAAAATAAAGTAAAAAGTGAAAGATTAAATGTTTCTATTTTAAAAAATGAAGAGAAACTTAGTGAGAAGTATCATGGAAAAGTTGATGAAACTTATATAGAGAAGATTTTTTCATTAGATGTAGAAGAATTATCAAATTTAGAATTAAACTTAATAAATGAAATTGATAATTTAAAAATGAGTTTACATACTTTAAAACTAGAAAAAGAAAATTTAAAAGAAAAAATTAAAAAAATTCAAACTCTAAATTCAGATATAAATATCTTGTCAAAAGAAAAAGAAGAATTAGATTCACTAAATAATTCTTTTAAATTAGCTCTTGATATTTTAGAAGAATCATATAAAGAAATGAAAGAAAATATAAGCCCAGATTTTGCAAATAGAATGTCAAAAATGGTAAATAAAATATCTAACGGAAAATATAAAAATGTGATTTTTGATGATATAAATGGTTTATGTGTTGAGTTAGATAGTGGAAAATATTTTCCTTGTGAGCAATTAAGTATAGGTACAATAGATCAAATTTATCTTTCTCTCAGATTATCTGTTTTGGAAGAAATAACACCAGAAACTTTACCAATAATTTTAGATGAGACTTTTGCATATTTTGATAATAATAGATTAGAAAATTTGTTAAAATTCTTATTGAGAGAGTATAAAGATAATCAAATAATAATATTTACTTGTTCTAATAGAGAAGTAGATATTTTATCCAAAATACAATATAATAACTATAATTATATTGAATTATAAATATTAATTGAAAAAAATACAGCACAAATATATAATAAATTATATATTTATGAAAGAGGATAGTTAATGAAAGAAGTATTATATAAATTATTTAGATTTATAATAATTATTTTTATGTTGATAAACTTTATTTTTATTGCAATAGATTTCAAAAGTTTTGCGATAGAAGAAAAATCAGACAATGAATTAAATATGGATAATGATTTTTCAACTCAAAAACTAATAGTAGAAACTGATAATATTGAAGAGATTGAATCTGATGAAAATATTTTAGAAATTAAACCAGTATTTGATGATATGTTTATTGTTGAATATAAAGATGAAGAAAGTACAAAAGAAGGATATGAAGATTTATCTAATAATAATAATATAAAAGAAGTTGTTACAAATGAGAAAATTGAATTATATGATAATAATTTTTCAACATATTCAGTAAGTCCAAATAATACTTCTTGGGGTGTGGAAGCAACTGGACTAGATTACTATTCTGATTATATAAAATATAAAACAAATAATGAAGTATTAGTTGCAGTATTAGATACCGGAATTAGAAAAACACATGAAGCTTTTTGTGAAAAAAATATAGGAGACAGAATAGATACATCACTATCAAAAAATTATATTACAGGTTCTAGTGATATCACTGATGTAGATGGACATGGTACTATGGTTTCTAGTATTATAGCAGAATCAACACCAAGTAATGTAAAAATTGTTCCTATAAAAGTAGTTAGTTCAGAAGGTGGATATATAAATGATATAATTGAAGCTTTAAATGATATAAAAGATAAAGTAGATATAATTAATATGAGTTTTGGAAGAGCGGAAAATGAATTGAGTAAATCATCTAAAAATATATTTAATAATATTATATCTCAAATATATAATAATGGAAAAGGACCAATGCTTGTTTGTGCTGCAGGAAATGATAGTACAAAAGTAGCATATCCAGCTTCAAATAGTTATACAATTGCAGTTTCAAGCTTAAAAGAAAATTATGGTAGATTAGAGTTTGCTTCAGATTTTTCAAATTATGGAAAAGAAATTGATTTTTCAGCTCCAGGTGAATTTATGAAGCTTGCTGGATATACAGGAGATTCAATATATTATTTTGCAAGAGGAACATCTTTTTCAGCTCCTTTTGTATCTTCAGCAGCAGCTTTGATAAAGTCAGAGAATCCTAATTTTGGTTCTGATCAAATCAAAGAAATTCTTAAACAAAATGTTGATGATTTAGGTACATATGGAAAAGACAATTATTATGGATATGGAAGTATAAATTTTATAAAAAAATTTGAAAAACCTAATATTGCCTCTTTAAAATTAATAATAGATAGTTTGAATTCTTGTAATTATGTAGATGCAAGAGCAGTTTGTGCTGATAATATAGTTAAATATGCATGTGTTTTAGCTGATAAAACTGTAACAGATAAAGATTGGATTACTATAGATAACCCCTCTACAAATGTTGAAGTAAAAGCTAAGATAGATTCTGGAGATAAAAAAATATACAAAATATATTTCATGGATTCAGAAGGTGAAGTAAATTATGGACAAATAGATATAACAAAAATAGATTTAGATAAGGAAAATTTAAGTATTTTAGAAGATAAATCGGAACAATTAAAAGTAACAAATTTATTAAAAGATGAAGTAGATAATAAAGTTATATGGAAGAGTAGTAATTCTAATGTGGCAACAGTCTCATCAAGTGGTGTGGTAACAGGAATTTCTGAGGGTACTGCGGTTATTACTGCAGTATATGGAAGTTCAACTGCTAAATGCACAGTAACAGTATATTGGAATAATCCATTTAAAGATGTAAAATCTAGTGATTGGGAATATCAAGCAGTTAAATATTGCTATAAGAATGGATATGTAAAAGGATATAATGAAACGACTTTTGCTCCTAATCAACAATTAACAAGAGCAGAGATTGTAACTATATTATATAGAATAGATGGCAATAAGCCGATTTCTGGAAAGAATAATTTTTCAGATGTATCAAATAATATGTGGTATACAACCCCTATAAATTGGGCATATAATAAAGGTATTATACATGGTTATGAAGGGCAAAATAAATTCGGACCAAATGATAAGATTTTAAGGCAGGATTTAGCTGGTATACTTAGAAATTATGCAAGTTATAAAGGAAAGTCGACAAATGCATTTGGTGATTTAACTAAATTTTCTGATTATAAGAAAGTTTCTAATTATGCATTGGTGTCAATGAAATGGGCTGTAGGCTCAAAAGTAATTACTGGAAATTTAGATGGAACATTAAATCCAAAAGGAAATTCTACAAGAGCAGAATCTATTTCTATGATTTATAAATATTTAAAAAATATTAAATGATTTTAAACACTTTCTAATTATTTAAATTTAGAAAGTGTTTTTTACAGTTTTTTTTACAGTTGATATTTTTGGAAAAAAGAGGTATAATATTAAACGTGCATAAAATTAATTTATAAAAATAAAATTTACCTTGAGGAAGGAAGGTTATTTATATGTTTCAAAAATTAGAAGGTGTAGAGAAACGTTATGAAGAATTAAATAATTTAATTAGTGATCCTGAAATAATTGCAAAGCAAAGTGAGTGGACAAAACTAATGAAAGAACATAGTGATATTCAAGATGTGGTATTAAAATATAGAGAGTACAAAAAAGTACTAAAATCAGTAGAAGAAGCTAAAGAGATGATATCAGATCCTGAATTAAAAGAACTTGCTGAAGTAGAGTTAGAAGAAGGAAAAGAAAAACTTCCTAAATTAGAAGAAGAATTAAAGATTCTTTTGATACCTAAAGATCCAAATGATGATAAAAATGTTATTTGTGAAATTAGAGCAGGTGCTGGTGGCGAGGAAGCTGCATTATTTGCTGGTACTTTATTTAGAATGTACTCAATGTATGCAGAAAAAAAACATTTTAAAATAGAAGTTGTATATGAAAATGCTACAGAACTAGGTGGATATAAAGAAATTTCTTTTATGATAACAGGAAAAGGAGCTTATAGTAGATTTAAATTTGAAAGTGGAGTTCATAGAGTACAAAGGGTTCCTGACACAGAGAGTAGTGGTAGAATTCATACATCTACAGCTACTGTTGCTGTCCTTCCAGAAGTTGATGATGTTGAAATAGAAATAAATCCAGCAGATATAAAAATGGAAGTATTTAGGGCATCTGGTGCTGGTGGTCAACACATTAATAAAACTTCATCAGCAGTTAGACTTATACATGTTCCAACAGGTCTTGTTGCTGAATGTCAAACAGAAAGGTCTCAGGTTCAAAATAGAGAATATGCAATGAGAATGCTTCGTTCTAGATTGTATGAAATAGAAAAAGAAAAACAAGATTCTGCTGTAAAAAATGAAAGAAAAACTCAAGTTGGTTCAGGTGATAGAAGTGAAAAAATTAGAACTTATAATTATCCTCAAGGTAGAATTACAGATCATAGAATAGGAATGAGTATATTTCAATTTGAAAACTTTCTTAATGGAGATTTAGATGAACTTATAGATAACTTAATTGCAACAGATAGGGCAGAAAGATTAAAAGGTGATGAGGAATAAAAATTCAAGAACCTCATATAAATTATTTAGAATAATTTATATGAGGTTTTTTGTTTTGGAAAATTTATTTAATATAACAGGTTTAGGTATGATTTTTGGAATGATAGGAACAACTTTAGGAGGAATTGTTGGTGCAAACATAAAATTTAAAACTAATAAAGTTGTGGGATTTGTTTTAGAATTTGCAGCTGGACTTATGACTGCTGTTGTATGTTTTGATTTAATTCCAGAAGCTTTAATTTTAGGTAGTTTGAATATTGTTTTAATAGGAATATTTTTAGGAATAATAGGCATGATATTTTGTGAAAATGTTGTAAATGATGTTACTGAAAGAAAGAAAAATTCAAATAGCATAATGAAAACAGGTATAATAATAGGGATTGGACTGGCAATTCATAATTTTCCAGAAGGTCTTGCAATAGGCTCAGGATTTGAAGTATCTGAAAGGCTTGGATTATCTTTAGCAATAGCAATAGCAATACATGATTTTCCAGAAGGAATTTCTATTGCACTTCCTATGAGAAAAGGAGGTATGAAAAAAGAAAAAGCAATTTTTTTAACTGCAATGTCTGGTTTAACAACAGGAATTGGTGCATTTTTTGGAGCGATAATAGGGAGTATATCATCATTTTGGATTTCAATATCTTTGGCATTTGCCGCAGGAACAATGCTTTATATTGTATCATGTGAACTTATTCCAGAATCTAATAAACTTTATAAAGGAAAATTTGCTTCTTTTGGAAATATTGTAGGAATAATAATTGGAATATTAGCAAAAATCATATAAAAAAACTAGCTATTTGCTAGTTTTTTATTCGTTATATTTTAAAATCATTTTTTTCTGATATTTTATTAAATAAAATAGAGAAAGAATAATTGAAGATTCTAGTATAGAAAGCTTTATTAAATATTTATTCCAATTATCATATATTTCAGCTGTTCTTTCTTCTGTAATTTTATCAGCCATTGCTATATTAGTGCTTTTAAATGAGTTATAATTATCATATGCAATCTTATCTATATCTTTGTTTATTATTTCATGTTTTGCAAATACTGAAACAAAACATGAAATTACTGAAATAATTGCACAGATTATGAAAAATGTAGTTAATTTGTCTGTAACGTTTGTTATTTTATCTTTATTTATTTTGCATTTTTTAAATACATCTACAGAACTTATTTTGCACAATAATAGGAATAAAAAGTAAATAATAAATCCACTAAGAATTGATGAAATAATTGTGAAATTTATAGTTTTAGTGGCTGATATATTTTGAGTAGCCCAACTAAAAAATGCCCTAACCATAAATATTATAAAAATAAAAATTATTCCATATGTTATAAAACTATTTATTAAAGCTTTTGATGCAGCTTTATCGGTTATTTCTTTTTTTTCTATATTTTTCATATTATCATCCTTTGTAAAAAATTCTTAATAAAATTATATCACTAAATTTTTTTTAAACAAGATATTTTTAATATAAATTTAAAATCTATTGACTAAAAATTATAGTCGTTATATAATAACAAACATAAGTTTCGCTAAAAGAGGAGAAAAAAATGGAGTTATTAAATGGATTAAACAACAAACAATATCAAGCTGTAGTTAATACAGAAGGCCCTTGCTTAGTTATAGCTGGAGCTGGGAGTGGAAAAACTAAAGTTTTAACACATAAAATTGCATATTTAATTGCAGAAAAAAATGTTAAACCATGGGAAATATTGGCAATAACTTTTACAAATAAAGCTGCAAATGAAATGAAAGAAAGAGTAGAAAATTTAGTAGGAGATTCTGCTAAAGATATATGGATGGGAACTTTTCACTCTATTTGTGTTAGAATACTTAGAAGAACTATAGATAGATTAGGATTTGATACATCATTTGTTATATTTGATACATCAGATCAAAAAACAATGATAAAGCAAATTTTAAAATCTCAGAATTTAGATGATAAAATATTTACAGATAAATCTATATTGTACGAAATAAGTAATGCGAAAAATGAAATGTTAGAACCAGCTGAATATGCTGTAAGAGCAAACGGAGATTTTAGAAAAGAAAAAATTGCAGATGTTTATAAAATTTATCAAAAAAAATTAAAAGAGAATAATGCCATAGATTTTGATGATATAATAAATTTTACTATAAAAATTTTAATGGATAATCCAGACGTTTTAGAACATTATTCAGATAAATTTAAATATGTTTTAGTAGATGAATATCAAGATACGAATAAAGCTCAATTTACTTTGATAACTTTACTTGCATCAAAATATGGAAATATAACCGTTGTTGGTGATAATGATCAAGGTATATATTCATTTAGAGGTGCAGACATAACAAATATTCTTAATTTTGAGAAGGATTTTCCTGGAACAAATATTATTAAATTAGAGCAAAATTATAGATGTACTCAAAGTATTTTAAATATTGCAAATGAAGTTATTAAAAATAATGAAACAAAATATGATAAAAAATTATGGACTGATAATGATGAGGGGCCACTTCCATATGTATTTAAGGGTGATGATGAATATGGCGAAGCAAATTTTGTTATAGAACAAATAAAACATTTAAAACGTCAAGAGTATTATAAATATTCAGATTTTGCTGTTTTATATAGAATGAATTCTCAATCACGTAGTTTAGAAGATATTTTAAGAAGAGAAGATATACCATATAAAATAGTAGGTGGACTAAAATTCTATGAAAGAAAAGAAATTAAAGATATTATTGCATATATAAGACTTATTCAAAATACAAATGATAATTTAAGTTTATCAAGAATTATTAATGAACCAAAAAGAGGTGTAGGAAAAACTAGTCTTGATAAGATTGAAGAGTTATCTGCTAATAATGGAGTTTCAATGTACGATATAATTAAAGATTCTGCTAGTTATGGGTTAAATAGGGTTTTTGCAAATACTAGAGATTTTATTAGTACAATAGAAGAATTAAGACAAATAAAAGATAAAGTTAAATTATCTGATTTAATCAAACAAACATTAAGTAAAACTGGATATACTCAAGCACTAGAATTAGAAAATACAGTAGAAGCAGAGAATAGATTAGAAAACTTGGAAGAGTTTTTGACAGTAGCTATTGAATTTGAGGAAGAATCTGCAGATAATTCTTTAGCAGAATTTTTAAATGGAATAACATTAAGTTCAGATTTAGATGGTATAGAGGATACAGAAGATTCAGTTACTTTAATGACATTACATAGTGCAAAAGGATTAGAGTTTCCTGTAGTATTTTTAGTAGGAATGGAAGAGGGAGTGTTCCCAGGATATAAATCTATTGGTGAACCAAAAGAACTTGAAGAAGAAAGAAGACTTTGTTATGTTGGAATTACTAGAGCACAAGATAGATTATTTTTAACATGTGCAAAACAAAGAACAATTTTTGGTTCAACTTCATATAATAGTCCATCTAGATTTATAGGAGAGATTCCTTCAAATATGCTAGACGGATTTGAAGATTTTCAAGATAAAAGAAATCAATCATACGAATCAGAAGATAGATATAATTGGTCTTATGGAAATAATGGTTATTCAAGAAGTGGTGCTAGGTCATATACAGATTATGATGTAACTAGTAAAAGAGAATCTGATTCAGGATTTTCATTTAGAAGTGCTGATTCATTTTTAGCTAATCTCAATAAACCAAAAGTAAATAAAGTATCTAATATAGAATCTTATACTTCTGGAACTAGAGTTTTTCATAAGAAGTTTGGAGAAGGAATAATTAGTAAAGTAGAGCCTGAAGGAGATGACTTAAAGGTAGATATAGATTTTGAAAAAGTTGGACATAAAAGATTAATGGCTAAATTTGCAGGATTAGAAATTTTATAAAGTTATAGCTAAAATTATGTTTATATTTATATAAAAATAGTATAATTATAGTATTATATAAATATTAAAGAGGAAAGTATGAGAAAAAATGATGAACAATTTTCAAGGAAAAAAAGATTAAGAATTGATAGAATAATATTAGTTTTAGTTATTTTATATATAATAATTTCAGGAATTTCAATGCTATTAAGTCAATTTAAACATTCAGAAACAGATAATCATAATGATATAAAACAGTCTTTTTTGAAAATAGATGCTTTATCAGAAGATTATAAAGTTGAAGTATTACCTGATAAAAAAATTTCTATTGCTGTTATTGGAGATATTATGTGTCATAATACTCAATTTAAAGATGCGTATTCTAATGGACAATATGATTTCTCATATGTTTTTGATGATATAAAAGAAAAAATAGAATATGCTGATCTTGCAATAGGAAATTTAGAGACGACATTTGCTGGAAGTGAAGTTGGGTATTCTAGTTATCCTACATTTAATACTCCTGAACACTTGGCAACTGATTTAAAAGAATTAGGTATTGATGTTTTATCTACAGTTAATAATCATTGTTTAGATAAAGGTTATAAAGGTATTGAAAACACTATAAATGAGCTTGATAAAGTTGGTATAGTTCATACTGGAACTTATTCATCAGAGGAAAAATCAAATGAGATAACAATTAAAGAAGTAAAAGATATGAAAATAGCTATTTTAGCTTATACTTATGGAACAAATGGTATACCAATTCCAAGTGACAAAAAATATTGTGTTAATTTAATAGACAAAGAAAAAATTGTTGCCGATTTAAAAAAAGCTAAAGAATTAAAACCAGATTTAATAATAGCTATAATGCATTGGGGATCTGAATATCAAACATCTCCCAATAGTGAGCAACAGGAGTTAGCTGACTTATTATTTAAAAATGGAGTAAATATAATTTTAGGAAGTCATCCTCATGTTTTACAGAAAATGGAGAAGAGAGAAATTATATTAGAAGATGGAACTAAAAATGAAGGATTTATTATTTATTCACTAGGAAATTTTATGTCTGGTCAGGTTAAATCAGGAACAAAACAGTCAGTAATTTTAAACATAAATCTAACAAAAAGTGGAAAAAATAATACAATATCAATAGATTCTGTGAATTATACACCAATATACACATTTAAAGGAACTCATTATAGATTATTAGATATTCAAAAAACTATAGATAATTATAATAATGGAAATACAACTTATAGTAAAGATACAATTTCTTTATTAAGAAATGAATTAGAGCAGATTAAAAACAGATTAGGAAATATCACAGAATAAAAAAATATAATGTTAACTAAGGGAAAATTAGGATTTGTTCCATACTTGATTATTTTATGTAAATATGGTATAATTGTTATATGTTCGACAATTCGGTCGACATAGTTTGAGATTTCTATCGTATATGATAGAGAGGAGTTAATAGCATGAGAAATAAAACAAGAGAAGAAAACAACTTAATGCCCGGAATTGTGGCGCTGACTGATTTTTCAGTTCCTGAAGCGCAGGAAAAAATCTGCGAAGGCGAACAGAAGGTCAAAAATGCTGAAAGTGCAAGTGTAGCCTACTATGCTGGTGATTTTGCCAGTAATAACGAGGCGAAAAAGCACAATGAGGCAAAAAAACTCCGGAGTAAGCAGAGAAAAACAAATGTCCGCAAGGACAGGCAAAATCGAATTGATGGGCCTAAAAACAGGGATAAACACATGTATCGCGTAACGGATTCGAATTGCCAATCTATCTACGGGTATGTAACGAATGGTAATGTGATGCACAGTGACAGACGTCGTATGAGTGCAGCTGAGTATAAGCTGAAGGAGTATTGCTACGAGAGCGAAGCTGGTACAGATGTGGATAGGGCTGATACAACTACTGAAAAAGAGACTATAGTCCACACTGAGAATATGACGGACCATATTACACAGGTATTTGTGGATGCTCTGATAAAAGATGGAGTATCACCTGATGTAGCTCATGATCTGGCAATGAATATTTGGCTTGCCTGCGACGATTATAACCTCGCAGAGGTAGCCTACGGTAATGTCAAGTAAGTCCTTTGCAATAGCTTACAGGGCTAAGTTTGTAACGACAATAACTCAAAATCAAAACGAAAGGGACGCGGTTACTACCGCGTTCTTTTTGTTTTTGCGGGCGCCCATTGGGCGCCCGCAAAAAAATAATCGAAATAATAAAATGATAAACGTCCATATAACATAATATTATATTGTTTCGACGTTTATTTATATTATTAATTTGTAGGGGCGCTCATTGGGCGCCCGCAAAAAAATAATCGAAATAATAAAATGATAAACGCCCATATAGCATAATATTATATTGTTTCGGCGTTTATTTATATTATTAATTTGTAGGGGCGCCCATTGGGCGCCCGCAAAAAAATAATCGAAATAATAAAATGATAAACGCCCATATAGCATAATATTATATTGTTTCGGCGTTTATTTATATTATTATTAATTTGTAGGGGCGCTCATCGGGCGCCCGCATGTTTTCTTATATAAAAAGCTTGAATTTGCAATACATTTATAATATAATATGGAACATAAGTGTGAGATTTCAAGGAGGTTTAAAATGTTAAGTTCAAATGGAGTTACTCTTAGATTTGGTAAAAGGGTTTTGTTTGAAGATGTAAATATAAAATTTACTAAAGGAAATTGTTATGGTTTAATAGGTGCGAATGGAGCTGGAAAATCAACTTTTTTAAAGATTTTATCAGGAGAAATTGAACCAAATAAAGGAGAAGTTATTTTAGATAAAGGTGAAAGATTATCTATTCTTAAACAAGACCACTTTGCTTTTGAGGAATATCCCGTAATAGATACTGTTATGATGGGAAATAGTGAATTATATAGTATTATGAAAGAAAAAGATGCTATATATGCTAAACCAGATTTTTCAGAAGAAGATGGAATGAGAGCTGCTAAGCTTGAAGAAAGGTTTGCAGAACTTGATGGTTGGAATGCAGAATCAGATAGTGCAAAATTATTAAATGATTTAGGAATAGAATCAGATTTACATTACAAATTGATGAAAGAAATTGAAGCAAAAGATAAAGTTAAAGTTTTATTAGCTCAAGCTTTATTTGGTAATCCAGATGTTCTTTTATTAGATGAACCTACAAATGATTTAGATATAAAAGCAATAAATTGGCTTCAAGATTTTTTAATTGATTTTGATAATACAGTTATTGTAGTATCACATGATAGATATTTCTTAAATAAAGTTTGTACTCATATAGCTGATGTTGATTTTGGAAAAATAAAAGTTTATCCAGGAAATTATGATTTTTGGTATGAATCTAGTCAACTCGCATTAAAACAAATGAAAGAAGCAAATAAAAAGAAAGAAGAAAGAATTAAAGAACTTCAAGATTTTATTGCTAGATTTAGTGCAAATGCTTCAAAGTCAAAACAAGCTACATCTAGAAAAAAATCTTTGGAAAAAATAGAACTTGATGAAATTAAACCTTCAAATAGAAAATATCCATATATAGATTTTAAACCTGATAGGGAATATGGAAAAGAAATTTTAGAAGTTAAAAATTTAAGTAAAACTATAAATGGAGAAAAAATATTAGATAATATTACATTTACAATTAAAAGAGATGATAAAGTTGCATTACTTTCAGATAATGAAATTGCAAAGACAGTTCTATTTCAAATATTAGCTGGTGAAGAAACTGCTGACTCAGGAGAAATTATTTGGGGAACTACAATTACAAAAGATTATTTTCCAAAAGATAATAATTATTTATTTGATTTAGATGTTAATATAGTAGATTGGTTAAGACAATATTCTAAAGATCCAGATGAAACTTATGTTAGAGGATTTCTTGGAAGAATGTTGTTTTCTGGAGAAGAAGCCTTAAAAAAAGTTAAAGTTTTATCTGGAGGAGAAAAAGTTAGATGTGTTTTATCAAAACTTATGCTTTCTGGCGCTAATTTCTTAATTTTTGATGAACCTACTAACCATCTAGATATGGAAAGTATAACTGCTTTAAATGAAGGTATGCAAAAATATAAGGGAATATTATTATTTACATCTCACGATCATCAACTTACTCAAACTGTTGCAAATAAAATCATTGATTTGTCTAATAATAATGTTGTTGTACGTGAATGTACTTATGATGAATATCTAGAAGAAATAAATAATTAATTATTAGTTTCTCAATATATGGAGGATATTATGGAAGATAGTTTGGCAACAGAAATATTTGAAAAAACTGAAGATAGTATTTATAGTTTACTAGAACAACATACAGAATTTAATGGTTTAGAGCAAACTATGGTTTATATGCATATGAGAGCATATTATATTGTTGTTACAAAACTTTATATAAAAAAGTTTGAAAAAAAATTAGAGTTTGATAAAATGTTTGCTAAATATAAGTTTAATATATTGAATTACTATAAAGTAAACAATCCAGGTATACCTGAAGTTTTGCTTAATGATTTAATGCAATCATTTGATGTTTCTTTTGAACTTATCGAAAGTATAGAACTTAATGATGTATTAGATAATGACCTCTTTACAAAGTTTACCAGACAAGTTTTAGAAAATCTTCATGCTATTATTGAAAGAAGAAGTAAAAGAGTTATTTCTACATCATTTTATAAAAATGAGGGGATATTTGTGGATACTGCTAATGTAGTAAAAGAATTAGTAAAAAATAATTAAATTGTAGGAAGAGGAAAAAATGGATAAAATTTTTAAAAAAATTGCAGATGAATTAAATATTAGAGAATCTCAAGTAGAGGCTACAGTCAAACTTATTGATGATGGAAATACAATTCCTTTTATTGCTCGTTATAGGAAAGAAATAACTGGTAATTTAAGTGATGAAACTTTGAGAGAGCTTGATGAAAGATTAAAATACTTAAGAAATTTGGAAAATAGAAAAGAGGAAATAATTAGACTTATTGATGAACAAGGAAAACTTACAGATGAACTTACAATTAAAATTGCTGGAACAATGGTTTTATCTGAATTAGAGGATATATATAGACCTTTTAAGCCAAAAAAGAGAACTAGAGCAACTATTGCTAAAGAAAAAGGATTAGAACCTTTAAGTAATATTATATATCTACAAAATGAAAAGAAGGATATTTATGAGATTGCAAAAGAATATATAGATGAAGAAAAAGAAATAAATACAGTAGAAGATGCAATAGCAGGAGCATGTGATATTATTGCTGAAAATATTGCTGATGATGCTGATTATAGAAAGAAAATAAAATCACTTTGCTTTAGAGAGGCTGTTATAGAAACTAAAGGTGCAAAAGAAGAAAGTTCTGCTTATGATATGTATTATGATTATAAAGAAGCAATATTAAAAATTCCTAGTCATAGAATTTTAGCAATAAATAGAGGAGAGAAAGAGGAATTTTTAAAAGTTAAATTGGTTAAACCAGAAGGAAAAATTTTAGATTATTTAAGAGGAAAAATAATTATAAATAACAAAAGTCAATTCAATGAAATATTATCAAATACTATAGAAGATGCTTTTAAAAGATTAATTGAACCATCTATTGAAAGAGAAATAAGAAGCGATTTGACAGAAAAAGCTGAAGAGCAAGCAATAAAAGTATTTGGTAAAAATGCAAAACAACTTTTATTACAGCCACCAATTAAAAATATGACAGTTATGGGATTTGATCCAGCTTATAGAACTGGTTGTAAAATTGCTGTTATTGATAAAACAGGAAAATTGTTAGATACTACAACTGTTTATCCAACAGAGCCTCAAAATGATATTGATGGTGCAAAAAATACTTTAAAAGCATTAATTTTAAAATATAATGTAAATATGATTGCAATTGGAAATGGTACTGCATCAAGAGAGTCAGAAGCTTTTGTATCAGATTTAATAAAAGAAATTTCTGGTGAAATATATTATGCAATAGTTAGTGAAGCTGGTGCATCAGTATATTCTGCTTCAAAGCTAGCAACAGAAGAATATCCAGATATAAATGTATCTTTAAGAGGTGCAATTTCAATTGCTAGACGTTTACAAGATCCTTTATCAGAACTTGTAAAAATTGATCCTAAGGCAATTGGTGTTGGTCAATATCAACATGATGTTAATCAAAAAAGACTAAGTGAAAGTTTGACAGGTGTTGTAGAAGACGCGGTTAACTCAGTAGGTGTTGATGTTAATACTGCTACTCCTTCATTATTATCATATGTGTCTGGAATAAATAATACAATAGCTAAAAATATTGTTAAGTATAGAGATGAAAATGGGGAAATTAAAGAAAGAAAGGAATTATTAAAAGTTCCTAAACTTGGGCAAGTAGCATATAAACAATGTGCTGGTTTTATTAGAATAATAGATGGAAAAAATCCACTAGAAGTTACAGGAGTTCATCCTGAAAGTTATGATGCTGCTGAGCAGTTATTAACAGATTTGGGATATTCTGTGGAAAACTTATACGATAAAAATAAATTATCTGAAATAAAAGATAAACTTGCAAAAGTTAATGTATCTAAAGAGGCAGAGAAATTAAATATAGGATCTTTAACTTTAAAAGATATTATAGACGAAATATCTAAACCAGGAAGAGATCCTAGAGAGAATATGCCTAAACCAATTCTTAGAAGTGATGTACTAAAATTTGATGATTTACAAGAAGGAATGATATTAACAGGTACAGTTAGAAATGTAATAGATTTTGGTGCTTTTGTAGATGTAGGGGTAAAACATGATGGATTAGTACATATATCACAAATGGCAGATAGATATATAAAAAATCCTTCAGATGTTGTTTCAGTAGGTGATATAGTTAAAGTAAAGGTAATTGGAATAGATAAAGATAAACAGAAAGTTAGTTTATCTATGAAAATAAGTGAATAGAATACAAAAAAGCTACAAAATTAATGTAGCTTTTTGTTATCTTATATGAAAGTTTTCACGAAATTTTAGTGTTTGTTGTTCTTTATTCATTAGTTATTGGTAACAATTCTTCATAAAATATATATTGTGAAATTGTTAAGTAAGGAGTTAAAAACATTGTTAGTATTTTTATAATAACTTTTACTAAAAATGGTTCTACAAAATAAGCAAATATTGAAGTAAACAATATAATTAGTATTAAATATCCAATAAAAGAAAAAACTAAAAATATATATTTTAATTTATTCCCTTTGATTAAGGATTTACTTTTAGATATCAATTCATTTATTGATTTATCATTATTATCAACTAAACAAAATAATGAAAATACGAAATTCATACCATATGATATTAGAAAAATTGCAGAGCAAAATAATATTATAAAAAATACTATAGATAATATTACATATGAATTATTAGTTTTTGATAATTCTTGAAAATATATTTCTATATATAATATTATTGAAAATAATATAGTGGGTAATAACATTTTCAAGAATATTTTAAATATAATTTTTACCACTTTTACAATATTTAAAACTGCATCAGTTATAAATTGGGTATATGGAATCGGATCTGGTTGTTTAGATATTTTTATTAGATTTGAGATTAAACCATATCCAAATAATATTTGAATAATACTAAATACAATAGAAAGAATTGTAGCCATCACATTATTTTTTAATAAAATTAGTTCTGAAATGTATTCAAGTGAAAAATTAATTAAAGTATATAATAGCATTGTACCGTATACATTCTTAAATTTTCCAGTTAGTGTTTTTTTTGCAGTAGACTTTACTTCAGATATAGACATAATTTACCTCCAAATAAATTGATTTTTAATCAAGAAATCGCCCTAACAATAGAATATTTTAGGGCGATCAATGATGAATTAATATTTGTTTTGTATTTCTAATATTTTATCATATTCATTGTTTAATATATCTAAGAATATTGAAGCTATTTCAGGATCAAATTGTGTTCCTGAGCATTTTAACAATTCTTCTTTAACAATTTCTATAGGAATTGCATTTCTGTAAGAACGTTTTGAAGTCATTGCATCAAAAGTATCTGCAACAGCAGTTATTCTTGCAAGTAATGGAATGTTATTTCCTACTAATTTTCCTGGATAACCATTACCATTATATTTTTCATGATGATGATAAACTATTGGTATTATATCTTGGAACAAAGTAGCATTAGATAAAATATTTTTTCCTATTGATGGATGGTTTTTTATTTCGGAATATTCTTCATCTGTTAATTTAGACTCTTTTAATAAAATAGAATCAGGAATTCCGATTTTTCCAATATCATGGAACAAACCACCAATCTTAAGTGTTTTTAAATCTTTTTCAGAAAGTCCAAGTTTTTTTCCAATAAGAACAGAATATTCTGAAACTCTTTCTGAATGACCTCTTGTATATGGATCTTTAGCTTCAACAGTCATTCTAAGTGTTTCTATACTTTCCATATATGCTTGTTCTAATTGTTCTTGAGAATTTTTTAACTCTTCATTTATTTGTTTTATTAAATTCATTTGTTCAATGGATTTAATTGCGGATTCTATTAGAAGTAATAATTGGTCAAATTTATCGCTTTTTTCACAATATCCTTGAATAGATAATCTTCTAATTGTTTCTAAAGGTGGAGCTAAATCTTTTTGACCTGTAAGTAATAATATGTATAATTCTTGATTAAATTTTCTAATTTCTTCTACTACTTGATCTCCGTGTATAGGTGACATCAAGAAATCTAAAAGCATTAGATCAAAGTGTTCATTTTTTACCATTTCTATTGCTTTAAGAGGATCTGTAACACCAACTAATTTATATCCAGAATTTCCTAAAAATACTGATAAAGATTCAACAATACCTTCCTCATCATCAACAGCTATAATTTTATATTTACTCATAGGTGAGTTTTTCTGATTTAATTCTGAAAGTCTCATTTTAAATCTCCTTTATAGCATAATAGTATTTTTTTTATTATCTCTTTAATTAAAAAATAAGTCAATAGTTATAAATTAAAATTTGTTAATCTTCTTGTATTAGTACAGGTTTTATTGTTGGTAATGTAATAATAAAAGTAGTACCTTCTCCTTCTTTAGTTTCAAATGTTAATGAACCTTTAAATTGAGCTTTAATATTAGATGCAGACATGAATAATCCTAATCCGGTTCCTTCTTTTCCTTTTGTTGTAATCATCTCTTTGAATAATTTATTTTGAACTTCTTTTGGAATTCCTGGTCCATAATCTTGAACTCTTATTTCAATATTATTTTTATCTTCTATATATTTAGCTGATAAATCTATATTACAATCAGTTTTATTTATACTTTTATAAGCATAAATAGCATTAGATGTAAGATTATCTATAACTTGAATCAATCCATTCATATTTCCCATTAATAATATATCATCAGGTACATCATTAGTAATGCGAAGATTTATTAGAGATGTTTTTAATTCATGTTGCATAAGAATTTTAACATGTTTAAAAGCTTCAGATATTTTAAAATTTACATTAGTGTTTTCTGAAAATTTTACTGCTTGTCCTTTAACTGCTGTTATAACATCAGACATATATTCTAAATGTTTTTTCATTTTTGATATCCATTCTTCCATGTCATTTCCTATTTCATACATATCTTCTTTTGTAACTTGAGGTGAATCAATAGATGCTTCATATTCTTTTATTAAATCATCAACAGCCTCTAGACCACCAGCTATAGAAAATATAGGTGTTTTTAGGTTATGAGAAATTCCTCCAATCATTTGTCCAAGTGAAGCTAAACGTTCTCTTTCAACAAGCATGTCTTGATTATTTTTTATTGTTTCCATATCTTTCATATGTTGTGTAATATCTTTAAATAAGATTATAATACCTATAAATTTACCTTGAGAAACAATATCACTAATTTCTATTGTAAAAGTTTTTTCTATTGTTGCAAATGTTTCATTTATTTTTTGTGTTTTTGATGTTAATTTTACTTTTTCAATGGCATTTAAAAATTTTTTGGTATTAATTTTATATTCAGTTTTTTCTATAAATTCTAAAATATTTTTGTTTCTAATATTTGTATTTTTTATTTCAAAAGTATCTATAAATGGTTTATTATAATCTATTACCATATTTGATTCATTTAAAACTAAGTATGAATCAGATATTCTATCAACAATTTTCTGAAGAGCAATTGGTGATGTATCTAAAAAGTTAAATTTAAACATTGCTATTGATAGAAATAATAATGTAAAACTGAAACATATTGGAGTTACATATATTGTCATTGGTATTATTTTAAAAGTACCCAACACGTTTGCTATAACAGGAATAAGGATTCCTAAAACAATTATTAATGATTGTTTTGAGAAAAATCCTGAATTTTTTATAGAAAATTTTAGTAAATTATAAATACCTAAAAATAAAATAAAATAAGTGTATATTGAATTTAAAATTCCAATTGGACCTAAAACAACTTCTTCCATATATATAGAATGTTGTTTGAAAAATAAATGATGTAAATCATTTGTCCAAAGAGTTAACAAGAAAATTATTGGAATAATAAATAATAATAAATGTAATCTTGTTAATTTTATTTTTGTATTTGTATAGATTTTACCAATAAAATATACTGCAACTGGCAGAAAACATGTACCTACATAAACAATATAGTCAAAATAAATTGGTAAAATACCTAATTTATCAGATAATAATATTTGTAATATTAAACCTGAACACCATAAAATCATTAATAGCACAGAGTATGTCCATGCTTTTGATAATTGAGAATTTCTTTTTGTGTTTATGAATTTTAAAGTTAATAATAAAAATACTATAGATAACATTAAGGCAAATAAATATATTTTCATATTTAATCTCATTCCTTCCTAAGGCACAAATCTGATTGGAAAAGAATTAAATTTTAAATGAAGTTCGCCACCGCGCAACGTCAAAATTGTAATTATTTTTCAACCCTATTCCTAAAATTTATATAAATTATTTAAATATTTAAAAAATTTTCTAATATATAATTCATCTATTTTTGGCCAGTTAAAATTAATCATATTTAAAAACTCATCTGAAAAATCAGAAGATACTTTAATTTTTAATTCATAATCTAATTTACCTTTTTTATTAAAATCACTTATTAATCCACTTAGATATTTTTCATTATTTTTGGATTTTAATAAAGCATTAATTATATTCTTAAATTCTGAATTTGGTATTGCGTTTATTTTGAAATAGTCTTTTTCAAATATTTCTAATAAATCTTTTATTAATATTAGATTATTGTTTAATAAGTGAAAAATCCTATTATTTGTATGACTATAAGTTATTATTTTTGTAATTGCATTAGCACAATAGTCAACAGGAGTAAATTCTAAAGAATGATTTACAAAATAATTTGGAATATTTCTAATTCTTATAAAAGATAGTAATCTATTTATATATGCATTTTCTTCAATATTTTGTTGAAATTTTCCATCGCTAAATCTTCCCATAAGATTTCCAATTCTTAAAATATAAGCATCTAATCCATTTTGTAATTCTGAAATAATAAGTTTTTCTGCTTCAAATTTGCTTTTAACATATACGTTATCTATGATTTGATTAATAAAGAAATCATTTTCTTCGAATACGTCTTTTGAGATATTTGGAAAATCATCTACATTTGAATTTATATTATTCCCTGAGATGCTAGTAGTAGAAATATGATAAAGTGTTTTTGAATTATTTTTACAAAAATCGATTAAATTTTGTACACCATCAACATTTATTTTTTTGTATAGTTCATATTTTCCAAAATGAGAAACTTTTGCAGCACAGTTTACTATTGTTGAAATATCATCTTTAATTATTTTATAATCATCATCTGATAAACCTAGATTTTTAAGTGTAATATCTCCTTTTATTATAATGATTCTATCATTTATTAAATTGTCTAATTTTTTGTCAAAATAAAAGTGTAGTTTATTTAAAAATTTATTTTTTATTGATATTCCTTTTTCTGGCCTTAATAAACAATAAACTTTTCCAATTTCATTTTCTAAAAAATCATTTAAAACATGTATACCTAAATATCCTGTAGATCCAGTTAAAAGAATATTTTGAGGATTTAACTTCTTTATGTTAGATGGTAATTGCTTATAGTTTTTTATATAAGTGTTACAATTCAATAAATCTACTGTATCAGATAGTGATTCAACAATATTATTTGAATTATTTATTTTATCAGAAATTTCCTGAACTGTAGGATTTAGAAAAATATCCGCATATGATATGATGTCTGTGAATTTCAAGAGTTCTATTTGAAGATTTATTGCAAGTAAAGAATCTCCTCCTAATTCAAAAAAGTTATCAGTAATACTAATAGGAGATAAGTTTAATAAACTTTCAAATATTTGAAGAATTCTTTTATCTAATTCGTTTCTTGCTGGTACAAATTTTGAAGAAGATTTTATTTTAGGGGTTGGAAGAGCTTTTTTATCAACTTTTCCATTAGGTAAATAAGGGATTTCTTCCAAAATTTCAAAATATGATGGTATCATATATTTAGGTAAGTATCTTCTTAAATGTTCCTTCAATTTACTTATAGATATTTTATCATTTATTGTTAAATAAGCTATTAGATATTTTCTATTTTTTTCATCTGTTTGTGCTAATAAAACAGTTTTTGTTATATTTGGAAATTCAAGTATTTTATTTTCAATTTCATCTAATTCAATTCTTAAACCTCTAATTTTTATTTGATTATCAATTCTACCTATATATGCTATTTCACCATTTGGAAGATATTTTGCAAGATCTCCGGTTTTATACATAGGATTTCCTGAAATAGTACTTAAGCAGAAATTATTTTTCACATTAGAATCTATATTTTTATATCCAATACCTACACCATCTCCACAAATACATAGTTCACCAGGGACATTAATTGGACAAATATTATTATCTTTGTCTAATATATATATTTGAGTATTGTCTAAAGGTTTTCCTATGTTTACTTTTGGTTGGTGTGTGACATCAGTAAATGTAGAAAATACTGTTGTTTCTGATGGTCCATATCCATTATAAACTGTTATATTTCCAAGTTTTAATATTGATTCTAGTAATTTATTAGATAGAGCTTCTCCAGCAAGTGTAATAAATTTTATATTTTTAAGTTCAGGAATAATGTTTAAATTGTTTAATAATAGTTCCATTCTGGAAGGTGTTAATTGAAATGCTTTTATATTATTTTTTTCAATCAGTTTATTTAGTCTATCTGGCATAACTTGTTCATTTTCTGTAGCTATTACAACATTGAGACCCTTTTGAAGACTAATTAGTGTTTCAAAAATGAAAATGTCAAAACTAATTGTAGTTAAAGATGCAATAGACATATTTCTATAGTCGTTTTTTAAATATTCTACAGAATGATTTAGATAATTAGTTAAATTAGTAAGTGCTTTGTGATTTAAAACTACTCCTTTAGGATTTCCAGTGGAACCAGATGTATATATTATATATGAAGGATCAGAACTTGTATTATAATAATTAAACTGTAAGTTAGGTTTATTATATAAATCAGTATTAGAAAATTCAACACATAATGTTCTAAAATTAAGATTTCTATTAGTATCAAATGTAAGCAAGATTGATGCATTACTATTCTTTAACATATAGTCAATTCTAGATTCAGGAAATGTCGGATCAATTGGAATATAACAAGCTCCTGTTTTTAAAGTTGCAATTATTGCAACTAATAGTTCTAAACTTCTAGGTAACATTATTCCAACAATTGAATTACGTCCGATACCAATATTATGCAAGAAATTTGCTAGAGAATTACTTTTTTCAAATAATTCTTTATAGGTAAGACTTTTATTTTTAAATGTTACTGCAGTATATTCTGGTGTTTTTAAACATTGATTATCAATAATTTTATATATAAAATTATTTTCATCATAAATATTTTCTGTATTATTAAAATCATATAGTATTTTATTTTTTTCTTTTAATTGTAAGATTTCTAAATTACTAATTTTTGATTCTAAATTATTTAAAATATTTTTTACTAATTCAATATAATGTGTTGAAAAATTTTCTATAAATTCTTTTGTGAATAAATCAGTGCAATATTCTATATTCATAAAAAATTCATCATTTTTAGGTATTATTTCTAAAGATAAATCAAATTTAGAGATATTAGTATCTGGTATATAATATTCTGTTTTCATACCATTAATAGAATGAAGTGGTAATCCGTCATTTTGATAAATGAACATTGTGTCAAATATAGGATTTCTACTAGCATCTCTATTTATGTTTAATTCTTTTATTAATTCATCAAAAGGATAATTTTGATGATTAAAACAATTTAAACATTTTTCTTTTACTTCATATAAAAATTTTATAAAGGTATGGTTTGAATTTATTTTTTCTTTAATAGCTAGTGTATTAACAAACATTCCTATTATATTTGAAAATTCTAATACATCTCTATTTGCAACTGGAGTTCCTATAACAATATTTTCTTGACCAGTATATTTATATAATAAAATATAATATGCTGATAATAAAAACATATATGGAGTAACTTGCAACTTTTTTGATTCTTCAATAATTAAATTTGTTATATTTTTGTCAAATTTATTATATATTTTTGAACCATTATATGTAAAGACTGAAGGTCTAGTATAATTTGTAGGAAAATTTAAAATAGGTATTTCGTTTTTAAACTCGTTTAACCAGAATTTTTTATTATTTTTGTAAATCTGAGAATTTGAGAAAGAATTTTCATAATTTATAAAGTCTTTGTAAGTAAAGGTCTTTTTTGGTAATTCCTCATCATTATACAATTTACAAAATTCATCAAGTAATATTTTCAGAGAAGTTCCGTCTGAAATAATGTGATGCATATTTATGAATAACATAGTATGATTATTATTTAAATAAAGAACAAGTACTTTCAATAAAGGAGCTTTTGTAAGATCAAATTTTGTATTAAATAATTCAAATTCTTCTTTTACATTTTCTTCTTTTATTTTTTTATTAATTATTTGTAATTTTAAATCAGGTAATATTTTTTGACAAAGCTCTTTATCAATTATTTCAAAATAGGTTCTGAAAGATTCGTGACGATCAACTAAAATATTAAAAATATTACATATTTTATTAAAATCTAGTATATCAAAGAATTCAATTCCTCCACAAATATTATATACACATAAATCAGAATTCATATTATCAGTGTAGAAAATTCTTTTTTGAGCTCTAGAAGCATTATAGTAAATAGAATCTTGAACATAAATAATGTCATTAAATTCTTTAGATAAGTTAATGTTAATAAAATCAGATAAATCTGAAATAATAGGATGTTCAAAAATATCTTTTACTGTTATTCTTATATTTTTTTCGTCAAATAATTTACTGGTTAAATTCATTGAACTTAATGAATCTAGACCTAAATCAAAAATATTATCATCTATACTTATTTTTTCAGTTTTTAGTATATCAGTTATGATATCAATTAATAATTTGTCAGTAGAATTTCTAGAATTTTTAATTATTTTATTCTGATTATCATAATATTCTGGAAGAGGTAATTCTTTTTTATTTATTTTTCCATTTATTGTTAAAGGTATGCTGTCAATTTGTATAAAGTAGCTAGGAATCATATATTGAGGTAATTCTTTTATTAAATAATTTTTTAGTTCTTGAATATCAATAGAAGAAGTTCCAACTATGTATGAACAAATTTTTTTATCATTATTTTTAAGAATTATTTGAGTGGTACAATCTTTTATATTTGAGAATTTTTGTATAATATGATCTATTTCACTTAATTCTATTCTAAAACCTCTAATTTTTACTTGATTATCTATTCTTCCTAAAAATGTAATTGTTCCATCATTATTCCACCTTGCTAAATCACCAGTTTTATATAACATACCTTCTGCGAAAGGATTTTTAATAAATTTTTCATTTGATAATTGAGGGTTATTAAGATATCCTAATCCAACACCATCTCCGCCAACCCACAATTCACCAGGTACACCGATAGGTTCAAGTTTTCCGTTATTAGATACTATATAACATGTAGAATTAGATATTGGTTTACCAATTGGTATAGAATTTTTGAAATGTTCAGTTATTGGATAACAACAAGAGAATGTAGTATTTTCTGTAGGACCATATCCGATTTATAATTGTTAATTTTTTATTTTTTTCTTTTACATTATAAATATGTTTTGGAGATAATACATCTCCACCAGTTAGTAAATATTTTATATTTTTAAACATATATGGATTTTTTTCTGATAGTTGATTAAATAGAGGAGAAGTTAACCATAGAATAGTTATTTTATTATTTTTTATATATTCACTTAGAAGTTGAACATTTAATAATTTATTTTTTGGAATAATGTATAATTGCAAACCATTAAGAAGAGCTCCCCAAATTTCAAATGTGCATGCATCAAACACTAAAGATCCAGTTTGAAGCATCCTATCATTTGGTTCAAATTTTATATAATTTGTATTTTTTACAAGTCTTATAATATTTTTTTGAGAAATCATTACGCCTTTTGGCTTTCCTGTTGAACCAGATGTATACATTATATATGCCATAGAATTTGAATTTGTATGTGAATCTATTTTAAAATTATTATTAAAATTATTTATTGAAGAAATGTCTATAAAATAATCATTTAGATTTAAATTTGAATAGTATTTTGGGTCAGATATAATAAATTTTGCATTGGAATCTTTTATCATATATTCTATTCTATCTTTAGGGTAATCTATATCTAAAGGTAAATAAGTACATTGAATTTTTAGAATAGCTAATATTGATATTATTGTTTCTATAGATTTATCTAAAAATATTCCTATTATATTTCCAGATTTTGCACCTTTTTGTATTAAATAATTTGCTAAAATATTTGATTTTTCATTTAATTCAGTATATGTAAGTTTTTCATTTTCAAAAAAAATGGCATATTTATTAGGATTTAAAATAACTTGTTCCTCAAATATTTGAGGAATAGTTTTTTCATAAGGATAATCTGTTTTTGTGTTATTAAATTCATTTAAAATTTTTTCTTTTTCAGTTGGTGTAATTATTTCTAAATCATCGATTTGTAAATCAGAATTTTCTAAAATTTGTTCTATTATATAATTTAATCTATCATTTAAATCTATTATATCTTGTTGGTCATATTTATCAATTTTAAAATCATAAGATATATTTAATTCTCCAGTATTATCTAAATCAAAAAGATGTATATCAATATCATTAGCACATTTATTATTAAAAGCCCAACGAGTCTCATATTTTATGTCTGATTCAATATTAGCTTTTGTAATTTGATATGATAATACAATATTATATAAATTTGGAATTGAAGGATTAAATTTCCTAATTTCTTCTAGGATGGATTGGTATGAGTATTTTTGATGGCGTAAAAGTGCCATTGAATCAATTGCTATATTTGATAATAATTCTGTAACAGTTAAATTATTTGGGATATTAATTCTAAGAGGAGCAACATTAATAAACATTCCAAGTGTGTTTTTTTCATTGAAGTTTGTTCGATTTAAAATAGGTGTTCCAATCACAAAATCACTTGAATTATTAACTCTATATAAATAAATAGATAGTATTCCCATAAATAAATTGAATACAGAAATTTTTGATTTTGTACAGAAGTCTTTTATTTTATTCATTTTTTCTTTACTTATTATATAAGTATAACGATTTGCATTACATGAAAATGATGTAGAAGTTTCTTTAGTAGAGGGAATTGTTATTATTTCTGGCAATGTTTTGTACTTTTCATTCCAATATGTTTTATCTATATCATATTTTTTGGAATTAAAATATTCTTTTTCAGATTTAATATAATTTTCATATTTAGCATTTTCATTTAATTCACAAGTACTTTTATTAATTAGTGCTAAATATTCTTTCATTATTTTTTGGCAAGTTAAACCTAAAGTAATTGCATCAGATTTTATATGGTGAATATTTAACATATAACCACATATTTCTGAATTTTTTACTCTAAAAATTTTAAATTCATATAATTCTTCTTCTATATTAAAAACTCTAGATAAAAGATTTTGCTCTAAAATAGATATATCATCTATTGAATTTAATTCAATGACATCAATTTTTTTTGATTGATATTCTTTAAAATATTGTTTCAATTCGCCATTATCTTTTATAAACTGTAATCTAAAAATGTCATTGTTTTTTATAACTAAATTGATAGCTCTATCTAATATATTAAAATCTAGTAATTCATACACTATAGCAGTACCACAAATGTTATTTATATTAGTATTTGCAAAAAACTGTTCTGTATACCAAATTGATTTTTGTGGTGATGTTAAATTATATAAATTTTTCTTCATAAATTTAAACTTCCTTTTTTTATATTAAAGTGATTATATAAATAAAATATAATGAAGTCAAGCAATATAAAGCGGTTAATTATTGAAAGAATATAATTATAATTTTTGGAAAAAATAACTAAAATTATTAATGTAGGAGATTAAAAATATGTATTATGAAAATAAAAAAGAAAAAAAGATAGGAATAATTATCATTTCAATTTTTTTGGTATTTATAGTTTTGTTGTTGCTTAATTTAACTATTAAGACTGATGGAAATTTAAATTCTAATTATGAAGCAACTAAAACAGCTATAGAAGTAGAAGAAAATAATGAAATGATTGATATAGAAAATGTTATAAAAAAAGCAACTTCATGTGTTGTAGGTATTTCAAAATTAGAACAGAATGGAACTTCAATTTTTTTAAACAATAGTACAAGTGCTTTAGGTTTAGGGAGTGGAGTAATAATATCTGAAAATGGATATATTTTAACAAACGAGCATGTTTCAGGAGAAAAATATAGTAATTGTTATGTTACATTAGAAAATGGAAAAACATATAATGGATCTGTTGTTTGGTCAGATTCAAATATAGATTTATCAATATTGAAAATTGAAGCATATAAATTGGATTATATGAATTTAAGTGATTCAGATAATATTTTTTTAGGACAAGATGTATATGCAATTGGTAATCCTGTAGGATTTGAGTTCCAAAGAACTGTTACCAAAGGTATTGTAAGTGGAATAGATAGAACTTTAAAAATAGAAGATTCAGAAAATCCAGAGAATAATGTTTATATGGAGGATTTAATACAAACAGATAGTACTATAAATGAAGGAAATAGTGGAGGCCCACTTATAAATGAAGAAGGAAAGATAATAGGAATAAATTCTGTAAAACTTACATCTGCAGAAGGAATGGGATTTGCAGTTCCAATTAATATAGTAAAACCAATACTTGAGAAATTCCTTCAAAATGGAGAATATAAAGAAGCTTATTTAGGATTATATGGATATGATAAAGAAGTTATTCCATATTTAGAAGATGATATTAATATAGAAACTGGAATATATATTGCAAAAGTTGTGGTAGATGGCCCTTTGTATGGTAATAATATACAAGAAGGAGATATTGTTTGGAAAATAGATGATTATGAGTTAAGTAAGATGAGTGAACTGAAAAGATATATATATCAAAAAAGTCCAGGTGATACAGTAAAACTTTATTTAAGAAGGGGAAATAATGAGTTTAATATAGATGTTAAATTATCTGAAAAAAATTAGTTAAATTGAATAATTAGTACTTGAAATTGATAGTAATAGATGATATAATCTACTAAAATTAATAAGAGTTTACAAAAGATACAATTCCTGATGTGGAACTGTATCTTTTTTCATTATTAATATAAATGCTTCACTAAGATTAATAAATTTAGTTATAAATAACAAAAATTTGAGGAGATTTTTTGATGGATGAATTGGATTTAAAAGAAGTTTTTCAAGTCTTTTGGACAAAAAAAATTCAAATATTAATTATTATTGTTGTATCTTTGTTAATTGGTGGAATATATACTTATAATTATGTTACACCAATATATAAAGCTTCTACAACTCTTATATTAGGTAGAATTAATTCTTCAGAAGATAATAATGATTTACCTAATAATAATCAGGATAAAGAGATTACACAATCTGATATTTCAATAAATTCAAGTTTAGTTTCTACTTATAGCGAACTTATTAAGAGCGAATCATTAATAAAAGAAGTAAAAAGCAATTTAAATATAGAAATGTCTGAACTTGAACTTAGGAAAAGTATTTCAGTAAGTAGAGTATCAGATACAGAACTTATTGAAATTACTGTTGTAAATAAAGATTCAAAAATTGTTAGTGAAGTTGCTAATGAAATAGCTAAAGTATTTGGAAATAAGGTTGAAGAAATTTATAAAATTAGTAATGTTTATATAATCGATAAAGCCATTCCACAAACATCTCCTTATAATATAAATCATGTTAAAGATTTTATTATATTTGGTTTTATAGGAATATTTATTTCCGCAATATATGTTTTATTATATTATTTTCTAGATACAACAATAAAATCTACAAATGATATAGAAAAAACTACAAATTTAAAAAACTTGATTAGTATTCCGTATATTAAGTCTAATAAAGCAGAACTTATTACATATCAAGATAGTAAATCTATTGTTTCAGAAGCTTTTAGAACACTTAGAACGAATGTACAATTCTCAAGTATAAATGAGAAGAAATCTAAAACAATACTAGTTACAAGTTGTTTTCAATCAGAAGGGAAAAGTTATATTTCAGCAAATTTAGCTATTACTTTTGCTCAAGCTGGGAAAAAGGTTATATTGATTGATTCAGATATGAGAAGAGGTAGGCAAGCTAAGATTTTTAATTTCCCAAATGAAATTGGACTTTCAAATTATATTTCAAATATTGATGTAAATGGAATAGAAATTAATTATGATATAACCAAATATATAAAAGAAACAGGAATAACAAATTTAAATATTATTACATCTGGAAATATACCACCAAATCCATCAGAATTGTTAACTTCACCAAAAGTACCAGAACTTATTCGTCAATTACAGGAATTTTATGATATTATTATATTTGATGGAGCTCCAGTTTTACCAATTACTGATTCTTTAATTTTAACAAGACTAATAGATTCAACTATTTTAGTAGCCAGATATAATAAAACTAAAAAGAATGATATGGCTAAAGCAAAATTGAATTTGGAAAATGTTGGTGGAAAAATAATTGGAACATGCTTAAATGCTGTAAACATTAATTCAAATTTTGGTGATTTAAATTATTATTATAGTGAAAAGAGTAAAATAACTATAAAAGATAGAATAAAACAATGTTTTAAAAATATTAAACAATGTATAAAAAAACTAAGAAAATTGAAAAAAATCAATAAAAATAGAAAAATCAAAATTATTGAGGAAGTAAATAATATACAAGTTAAACATGATTTAATAAGTAATAATTCTGAGATTAGTAGTAATACAGAAGATAATAATATTATTGTTGATGAAAGTAAAGAAAAGCATGAAGTAGATTTAAGAAAACATAAAGAGAAAAAGAAGAAAAAAGAAAGAATAGAAGCAGAGTTAAGAAAACAGGAAGAAGAAAAAAGAGAAAAAGAAAGAATTGAAGCAGAGCTAAGAAAACAGGAAGAAGAAAAAAGAGAAAAAGAAAGAATCGAAGCAGAGCTAAGAAAGCAGGAAGAAGAAAAAAGAGAAAAAGAAAGAATCGAAGCAGAGCTAAGAAAACAGGAAGAAGAAAAAAGAGAAAAAGAAAGAATCGAAGCAGAGCTAAGAAAACAGGAAGAAGAAAAAAGAGAAAAAGAAAGAATCGAAGCAGAGCTAAGAAAGCAGGAAGAAGAAAGAAAAGAACAAGAAAGACTTGAAGCAGAGTTAAGAAAGCAGGAAGAAGAAAAAAGAGAAAAAGAAAAAATTGAAACAGAGTTAAAAAATCAAGAAAAAGGGAAAGAACTTGTAGTAGTAGAGAGCAAATCAAATAAGAAAAAAAAGTTAAAAAAATTAAATGTAACTAAATTAAAAAGAAAAAATGATTTAACAAACACAGAAAAAAATCTAGATAAAAAAAGATATGAAAAAGAAATAAGAATAAAAGAAAGAAAACAAAAAATTGCTACAAAGTTTGCTAAATTTAAAGAAAAGGCAGAAAATATAAAAACAAAAATTGAAAAAAATAAAGAAGAAAAACAGATTAAAAAAGCTGAAAAGAAAATTAAAGTTATGGAAGAGCAAGCTAAACATATAAAACAAAAAAATGAAGAAAATAAAAGCAAAATGTTTGGTAAAAAAATGTTTGATTTTGAAGAGGATGATTTTGAAGATAATTTATCAAATGAAAAAAGATAAAATTCAAAGATATTTAAAAATTTAAATTATAAAATCATAACCACTGGTTTAACCAGTGGTTATGATTTTATAAAAAAATAATTTGTTATTCTTTTTCTGGTTCATCTACTAATTTACCACAAACAAGTAATCTTTGATTATTTAAACCATGGCAAGTATATAATGTAATGATTTTATCTTTATCTGATAATTGTACATTGAAGTCATGATAGCTTAAATCTCTTAATGTACCTAAATAAACCATAAAATCTTCTTTTGAATTAAAATCAGTTTGCATATAATTAACAGATTCTTCTCCACCACATATGAAAATAGAAAATATTTCATATAAATGACTATCTTTTAAGCTAGAATAATTAATATAATAATTTTTTGAATCAGCTAACCATTCATCAGTTAGAGTATTTTCTAGTGTTCCAAACATATTATTATTTAATCTATTATGTCCATAAATTATTAAATTTTGATCTGTATCATCACATTTATTTCTATAATCTGCATATATCCAGCCAGCGGCATTATAGGATTTATCAAAAGCATGTTTTAAATAAAAGTCATTATCAGTACTTTTTACAACAGAATAATTAATTTCTGTATTTGGTACTGTAACCCAGCCCACAGTATCTGGATTTTGATTTAATAATTCAGTAAAATCGAATTTCTTCTTTTCAATTTTTAAATTTTCATTTATTTGAACAATTTCTGTTTTTTCAATTGGAGTATTATCAGCTACTTCTTCTATAAGTTTTTTATTGTCGATATTATTTTTTTGCCATATGATAATATTAACTGTAGAATAAATAATTGAAATTAAGCAAACTGCGATGATTAAGTCATATAAAAAATTCGTTTTCTTATGTTTTTTTGGTTTCTCTTTTTTAGTTTTAATAGATTTTTCAGATTCAGGCTTTTTAGTTTTATGTATTATAGTATTAATATCAAAATTATCATTTGCTAGGTTTGAAGAGTTTTCTTTAAGTTCATTTAGCCTGTTTTCTAAAGAAGAAATATCAACACCTTGAATTACAATATTTTTTTCCTTATCAGTAATACTATTAAATTTTAAGTTTGAATTTTTTATATCTTTATTATTTGTTCTACTTGTATTATTTTGTTTTGTTGATTTTGTATTTGAATTTATTCTTTTATTTCTTTTTTGGGTCTGATTAGAAGAAGTATTTTTTGTATTTGTTTTTTTATTTTGTTCACTATCTATTTTTTTAGATATAGTTTTTTCATTTGTTTTTCTCATAATTACCACCAAATATACTATACTTCAAAATTTATTTTTTATCAACATTATTATAAAAAAATTTTAAATTAATAAAATATCATAAAAATAGAATAAATCATTAAATCTAGTTGATATAATTAATATAAGAATATATAATCATAATGTAAAAATTAAATATAGTATGGGAGGTATTAATGGGAGAGAAAGAAAATGAGAAATCAATAAAAAGTGGTAAAAAAATTATAATAGTATTTATACTAATTGCTATTATATTTGCAAGTTTTGGATTTTATTTAGTATATAGATTTGTAACTGATATACCTACTGAAACTAAAGAATATTCTAAAATTGTTGCAACAGATGAAGATAAAACAGGTACATATGTAAAATTAGATTTAATAAACTATATGGAATTTTCAAAAAAAGATGAAGGTATTGACGGATTTTACTTAGTACAAGATGAAGAAGGATTTTATTATATAGTAAAATTATCGTCAAAAACCCAGAAAGCTCTTGAAGATGAATACGAAGTAGAAAAAAATGATTTTAGTTATGAATTAAAAGGCTATCTAATAAACTTACCTGAAGATGTAAAAAAATTAGCAGTAGATTCATTAAATAAAATTTTTAAAGGATATTCAGAAGAGTCTGATAAAGAAGCAGATGTTGTTTCAACAGAAAATTTATATAGATATGTGGGATATAATTATTTAGATGATTCAGAGCTTCCAAATTCATCTATGTATATTGGAGGTTTTATATTATTATTTATATTATCAATTATATTTGTAATTTTAGCTATAGTTTATAGAATACAAAATTTATCTACAAAAATGCAAAAAAACAGTTGAATTTTAGTAAAAAATAATATAAAATGTAAAAAAAAAATACATTAAGATAATTATGGAGGAATAAAAATGGATTTAAAAGATGTATTTGATAAAAGATTCTCTGTTAGAAGATATACTGATGAAAAAGTAGATAGAAGTTTAATAAATCAGATTTTAGATGCTGGTAGAATATGCCCTACAGCTGCAAATCAACAACCTCAAAGATTTTATGTTTTAGAAAGTGACAGAGCTTTAGATAAATTAGACAATGTTACTAGAATGAGATTTGGAGCTCCAGTAGTTATATTAGTTTGTTGTGATATGAATGAAGTTTGGTATAATGGTATGGAAGAAGGATATAATACTTCAGAAATGGATTGTTCAATTTCAACAACATATATGATGTTAAAAGCTACAGATTTAGGATTAGGTACAGTTTGGGTTAGAGCTTTTAATAGTGAAGAAGTACAAAAAGAATTTAGATTACCAAAAAATATAAAACCAGTTTGTATGATGGCATTAGGTTATAAATCAGAACAAAATGATCCACATAATGCAGCTCATCTTACAAGAAATAAATTAAATAAAATTGCAAAATATTTATAAAAATCAATAAAATAGTTTAATAATGAAGAACCTTGTATTTTAATAAGGTTCTTTTTTTAATGTAGGGGCGCTCACCGGGCGCCCGCGTGTGATTTTAACATATATTTCATATATTGATACACAATTTACAATATGAATTCGAAAAACAGGATATTTGAAAAAAATTAATTCTTTCGGGCGTCCAATGAACGCCCCTACATTATAAATACATGATAAATTTTATATTGTAAAAAATATGAATATAAGAATAATAATGATGTATCAAATAAAAAATATGAAAACATAAAATTGAAAATATCGAATAATTTATTGTTTTATACCTGTAGGGGCGCTCATTGGGCGCTCGCAAAAATATTTATCAAATAATTATACGATTTACTTTATTATTAACATGTTGAAATTAATTTGACTTTATGCTAATATTTTACTGTAAAATCAACTATTTTGGTAAATTTAAAATCAATTATTAATGAAAAATGTAAAAAATTATTAGTTTTAATATTAATAGTAAAAAATTAAGAATAAAAATAGATTTATAAAATTGATTATAAACATATTGGAGGATAATAATGTACTATACATACATGTTAAGATGTGCAGATAATTCAATATATACAGGTATGACAAACAATTTAGAAAAAAGAATTAATGAACATTCTCTAAAAGGAACCAAAGGAGCAAAATACACAAAATCACATAATGTAATAAAATTAGAAAAAGCATGGAAAAGTAAAGATAAATCCTTAGCATGCAAATTAGAATATCATATTAAACATCTTACAAAATCTCAAAAGGAAAATTTAATAAATGGCGAGAAACTAAGCAGTTTTTTAAAAGGAAAAGTAGATTGCAGAAGATATAAAAAAGTTTAGATGCAATTTTAATTTTTATCAATTAATTAGATAAATACATATATATTTGTTATAGAAAATTTAATATAATTTAAATATTTGGAAAGGAGGCAGATTGTGGTATATAAATTTGAAGTGTATATATTATTATTTTTTATCTATGCTGTTGGAGGCTGGCTAATCGAAGTAGTAGGAAAATTAATTGAAAAAAGAAAATTCATAAACAGAGGATTTCTTATTGGACCATATTGTCCAATATATGGAACTGGTGCAATATTAATTACGTTATTATTACAAAAATATATTAATGACCCAATTGCTTTATTTGTAATGGGTGTAATAATTTGTTCTATATTAGAGTATTTAACAAGTTATTTAATGGAAAAAATATTTCATGCAAGATGGTGGGATTATAGCAGGTATGCATTTAATATAAATGGAAGAATATGTTTAAATACGATGATTCCATTTGGATTATTAGGACTTTTTATAATGTATATATCAAATCCATTCTTTTTTAGTATAATTGAAAAATTGTCTGCAAATATGTTAAATATAGTATGTATTATATTAATGTTTATTTTTATTACTGATAATATTATTTCATTTAGAATAATTAGTAATGTACATATAACAAGTAAAAATATAAAAGACAATACAGAAGAAATTACAGGAGAAATACTTGAAGAGTTAACAGAAAAAGTAAAAGAAATATTAGAGAAAAAATCTATATTACATAGAAGATTGATTCATGCTTTCCCAGAAATGAAAATGAGAATTAAGAAAAGAATAAAAAACAAATTGGCTTAAAGTGCCAATTTGTTTTTTATTAATTAGGAAAACCTACGAACCTTCCTTGTTTAGCCAACATATGCACAGAAAATTTCTTAGAAATTTTAGCACACGAATTTATAATTTATCTGGTTTATTAAATAAACTAGCGAAAATTGATGTCTTTTTAGTATCAGCATCCATTATTGGATTAAATGATTCTTCAATTGTACATTTATCATCACTTGTATTACTTGTTGTTAAAATTGTTGAATTTTTATTTATATTATCATCAATTATATTATTAGAATTATTAATTATTGATAACATTTTTCTTCTATCCCAATATGTAATATTATAAGAATTCAATAGTTTTATTATATTTGGATTGATTATAGAAGATACAACTAACACAATATTATGATAATGTAGTTTTGTGGCATTTTCATAAATTGAGGTCACATCAATATTTGAAATTTCTAATGAATTATTTTTTATAACAAATAATATATTTTCTCCTTGGGTATCTACACCTCTAAATATATATCCATTAACAAATGAAGGAAATGTTTGAATATTAGAAAATTTCTTTAACATTGATATTTTATTAAATAAATATAGATTATTACTATAATTTATATTACTTTTCTTAAATACAAAATATATTATTATAATAAAAATAATTAATTCAAACATATTTATATTACCTACTTTCTAATTTATTTTTTAGTTTTATTTCTACTTTAGATTATATCACACTATGAATTTATGTCAAAGTGTGTTTTTTTTTATATAATTCAGTATTAATAAATAATAAAGTTGCTTTTTTCATGTATATTATAGTATAATATATATGCAGTCTTTTTGTTAATCCTCTTTTTCATCATATGGGTAGACAGAATGATTAGTAAAATTTTGGGAGGAATTGAGATGAATAGAAATTACAATGAAAAGGCGAATTACTCTATAGTGCAGGATTTGTGGGAGTTATGTGAGATGAATGCAGAGAATGAGAGAAATTTGTTCGAAGTATTTCATCAAGAAGGAGAGGTATCCGTTTATGATAACCTTGATCCTTTTACAGGGTGCCCAGATGATCTGTCAACTGTTTTGACATTGAAAAGTGAAACAGAGGTCAAAGAATATCTGAAGAAAGATTTCCTGACAAGCATAAAAGAGTATTTAGAATACAGAAAGCCGGATGGAGACTATTTGTTGAATGCTTTGATTGAATTTATCAAAGAAAATAGGAAATTTCCTGAAAAAGATGTAATGAGGCAATTAGAAGAAAAAGCAGAAGCAAAAAGAATTACCAATTTATCAGCTGACACTAATGCTACTTAGAAAGAACTAACGGAGCAGGATGGAGTAAAGGAAATTCTTGAATTGGCTGAAGCAAAAAGTCTTAAATTTACTAATGAATTGATTAAGGAAAATTTCTAAATTTTGACTAACAGTAATTTCGCGTAAAAAGCAGTGTTTTCACTGCTTTTTGTGTTTAACTTTAGAGTTCCCAACGGGTATATAATGAAATAAAAGTAGAAAATATAAATTCAAAAAAATGAAGAAATACAAAAATTAGGATTTAAAGATTTGCAAGCTCATAATATAATGATTTAATAAATTGCAATATAAAAAATTATGATATAAAAAATACGAAGATATTTAAATTTTTACATGTAAAATATAGGAGAAGAGTTTACTAATTATGTAAATTATGATATAATATTGATGCAGTCTTTTTGTTCATCCTCTTTTGCATCATATGGGTAGACAGAAAGATTAGTAAAATTTTAGGAGGATTCAAAAAATGATTAGAAATTACAATGGGAATCTGAATCGTGCAGTAGTGCAAAATTTGCGGACCTTGTGCAATCTGAATGCTAAGAACGAGAGAAATTTGTTCGAAGTATTCCATCAAGACGGTAAGGTATCTGTTTATGAGAACATTGATTCTTTTTCAGGTTGTCCAGATGAACTTTCAACTGTTGTCACACTTAAAAGTGAAACAGAAGTGAAAGAATACTTAAAAAAAGATTTTTTCAGAAGAATAGAAGCATATCTGAGCTTCAAAAATCTTTCTGAAGACTATCTGATAAGTAATCTGGCTACATACATCAAAGAAAATTGTAAATTTCCTAGTGATGATGAAATGAAAAGAATAGAAAAGGACGCAGAAGCACAAAGAATTGCCGATTTGCCAGCTGATGTTACTGCTACACCAAAGAAAATAACGGAGCAGGACATCTCAAGGGAAATACTTGAATTGGCTGAAGAAATTATCGAGGCAAGACGTAAAACAAGACCTGATGATATTTTCGTTCATGTCGAGCCATATGATGATGAGCTATTTTTGTCAAATGCTGAATGCTCTATAAACATTAATTGGGACAGGTACGAAGGAAGAGGAGATTCTACAGACTATAGTTGCTCAGTCACGATAAAAAAGGGTGAGATTATTGATAAAGTTTTCTTTCAGTATAAGTATGGTTACAATAGTGGTATAAGAGCTGAAGCATGGCGAACAACTGGAACTGATGTATCTGTACAAACTATAATAGCCATCCACAAAATTGTTGTTCAAATGGCTATAGCAGAGGGTATAACATTCATCAGTGAAATTGATTATGAAAAATTTCAGACAGCCTAAATTTGACTAACAGTAATTTCGCACAAAAGCAGTGTTTTCACTGCTTTTTGTGTTTAATTATAAATTGTAAAATTTTCAATAAATTTTCAATGTTTAAGTAATATAATATCAAAAGATAGGAGGAGAAAACTTTATGAAAATACTAATTATAGAAGATGAATATAGTCTAGCAGATGCAATATCAGAAACATTAAAAAAAGAAAATTTTATGACAAATATTATAACAGATGGAGAAGAAGGAGAAAATGAGGCATTAACGGGTATTTATGATTTAATTTTATTAGATATAATGTTACCAAACAAAGATGGCTTCAAAATACTAGATAGCTTACAAAAAGCAAAAGTAGAAACACCTGTTATTATATTAACTGCAAAATCAGAAATTTATGACAAATTAAATGGACTAGAAAATGGAGCAGATGACTATATTACAAAACCTTTTCATATAAAAGAATTAGTAGCTAGAATTAAAGTTGTTCTAAAACGAAAGACAGATGTGAAAGATTTAAGCATTATACAATATGAAGATTTATCCTTAAACTTAAGAAATGGAAAAATTTCCTGTCAAAATAATGAAATAACAATTAATGGTAAGGAATTAGAATTACTTGAAATACTTATGATTAATAAAAATCAAGCAGTAAGTAGAGAGTTATTGGCAGATAAGATTTGGGGATATAATAGTGATGCAGAATATAATAATGTAGAAGTATATATATCTTTTTTAAGAAAAAAATTAAAATTGCTAAAATCAAAAGTTGAAATAAAAACGGTAAGAGGAATTGGATATATTTTGGAGGTACAAAATGATTGAAAAATTAAGGAAAAGAATTTTTTATCTTGTTTTTATATCTATATCAATTATTGTTTTGGGAGTAATTATTCTATTTGCAATACTTAATTATCACAATACAATTAATACAGCAGTAATGATGATAAATAGAATGACACAAATAGGTTTAATTAGAGAAGCAATAATAGATAAACCTCCAAGACAAGAAAATATTGAAAATCAGAGAGAAATTGAAGGCGTATATCATGTTATAGTTAGAGATGGTAGTATTGATAATATAACTAATAATGATGATATTAATGAGGAAATAGAGGATTATGCTTTAGAAATAAGCAAGAAAAATGTAAGAGATGATTCTGGTATTAAAGGTAATTATATATATAATGTAAGAAAAAGGGGAGAAAACACCTTTGAAATAACATTTATGGAAAATGAAGATGCAATAGACCATGCAAATTCAATATTATTAGTTTCAGTTGTACTTTGTATTCTTTCTTTAATTGCTATATACATAGGAGCTAAAAAAATATCAAAAACTATTGTAAAACCAGTAGGAGAAACTTTTGAAAAGCAAAAACAGTTTATATCAGATGCTTCACATGAGTTAAAAACACCACTTGCAGTTATAGAGGCTAATGCAGATGTATTAGAAAATGAAGTTCAAGACAATAAATGGATAAAGTATATTCAAAATGAAATTGAAAGTATGAATAAACTAATTAGCGAGTTGTTAATGTTAGCGAAAATTGAAAATATAGATACTGTTAGAGAATTAAAGCAAATTAATTTATCAAAAGAATTAGAAATTATTAGTTCAATGTTTGAAAGTATGGCTTATGAGAAAGAAATAACGATTGCTAGCAATATTAAAGAAAATGTAATGTTAAAAGCAAATAAAGAAGATATTGAACACATTGTATCTACTTTATTAGATAATGCAATAAAACATACAGAATCTAAAAAACAAGTAATCTTAGAACTGAATAAAGAAAAAAATGACATTATTATTCAAGTAAAAAATTATGGAGATCCTATTCCAGAAGAAGAAAGAGAGAAAATATTTGAAAGATTTTATAGAGTAGATAAATCAAGAAATAGAAAAGAAAAACGATATGGATTAGGACTAGCTATAGCAAAATCTACAGTAGAAAAATACAATGGAAAAATAGAAGTTTCATATAAAGACCACTTTACAATTTTTAAAGTAAATATTCCAGTTTAAAGGCAGTGTTTAAAGGCATTGCCTTTATTTATATTATAGAAAATTCATCATTGAAAATAATAGACTTTCCGTAGAAGATAATTATGCAAAATTTAGATTTTCTAAGCAATTTTATTGCATAGAAAATCTTTATTCCATTTTTTGAAAATTTTAAAAATATTTAATCATTTTCAATAATTTTTCAATGTTAATATTGTATATTTACAAATAAGAAGTTTAGGAGGTTTTAAGGTTGAAAAATAATTACAATTTTGGCTACGTCAAATTCAATTTAAAACGCGGTTACATATAAACATATGCGCCCTCAAATTTTCCTTGCCAAAATTTAATTCTTTTCCAACCAGATCTAATCTTAGAAAGGAATGATATTAAAAATGAAAAAAGAAACGAAAATACAACTTGTTATAATTATAATTTTAATTGCTATATTAGTACCACTTGTTATTATAACTATAAATACAATTAACAACAAAGGATTTAACCCAGAATTTGATAAAAACTTTGAGAATAGAAAATTTGAAAATCCAAATGAAGAAGTAGAAAAAGAAACCACGGCTAGTGATGTGGAATCAGGAGAAATAGTAACTCAAAAAGAAAGCACAGATTTTAGTGCAACACTTTAATTGGAGGTAAATGATGAAAAAGAAAATATTACTTATTATTTTTATTATTATTTTAATTGTAGGAAGTTTTATTATTGGTAGGCAAGTTGGATTAAATACAGAAGATGATAAAACACAGATTGTTACTAGAGAAGAAACAGTATCAAATCATGATATAAAAAAGACTTTAACCGCATCAGGAACAGTTGAAGCAAAAACAACAGAAAAGTTGGAATTAGAAGAGGCTAAATATTTCAAAACAATGTGTGTAGAAAATGACGATACAGTAAAGGCAGGAGAAAATATACTAGAATATACAGATGGAAGCTATTTTACAGCACCTTATGACTGTGTTGTAATAAGTTCAAATGTTCCAGAAACTGAAAATAAATGTACTTCATCAAATTATATAGAAGTTTCAAATTTAGATACATTAATAACAACAATTTCAATAAACGAAAATGAGATAAATTCTGTAGCTGTTGGGCAAGAAGTAGAGATAACATTAACTGCTGATGAGAGTAAAACATATACAGGTAAAATCACAAAATTAGATTCAGTTGGAAGTTATCAAGCTTCTGGAACTACATTTTCAGGTACAGTAGAATTTGAAAATGATGATACAGTAAAACTTCGGAATGAGCACATCTTGCACAGTTATATTAAAAGAAGAAAAGGAAGTGCTTAGTGTTCCAATAGATAGTGTTTCAGAAAATAGTGATGGAAAGCAATATGTAACTAAATTAAATGAAGATGGTGAGGCAGAAGAAGTAATAGTTGAAACTGGAATTGCAGATGAAAATTATGTTCAAATCTTATCAGGGTTAGCATTAAATGACAAAATACAAATAGAAACAGAGATAACAGAAAGTACAAATAATTCTAATAATCAAGGAATGTTTGGGAATTTTGGAGGACAAATGGGAGGAGAGCAAAAAGGATTTAGACAAAATGGAGAAATGACAAATGGTGGTGGAGAGCCACCAACTGATAGAGGGCAGATGAAGCAAAGCGGATGGCAACCAGAAGAAACACAAAAAAATTAGGAAAGGAAATTGAAAATGATAGAACTTAAAAATATTTGTAAGTCCTTTGTTTTAGGAGGAGAAGAAATAAAAGCATTAGATGATGTAAGTTTTAGTGTAAAAAAAGGTGAGTTTGTTTCTATTATTGGACCTTCTGGATCAGGAAAATCAACATTGATGAATATATTAGGTTTATTGGATGTTGCAGATAAAGGAGAATACATTTTAGATGATATTACAATAAAAAATGCAAAGGATAACATTTTATCTGAAATAAGAAATAAAAAAATAGGTTTTATTTTTCAAAACTTTAATTTACTGCCTAAATTAAATGCAATAGAAAATATACAAGTACCTTTAATGTATAGAGGTATAAAGCATGAAGACTCAAAAAAGATAGCTTATGAGTATTTAGAAAAAGTAGGATTAAAAGGTAGAGAAAAACATTTGCCTTCACAATTATCAGGAGGGCAACAACAAAGAGTAGCAATAGCAAGAGCTATTGCTCGGAAATCCAGAAATAATACTAGCAGATGAGCCAACAGGTGCTTTAGATTCTAAAACAAGCAGTGAATTAATGAATTTACTACAAAAATTAAATGAAGAAGGTCAGACAATAATATTAATTACACATGACATAAATGTAGCTAGAAGAGCAAAAAGAATTGTAAGAATTAGTGATGGAAAATTATACGAAGGAGAGGAGGTATAATTTTGGAAAAGACAATAAGTATATTTAAGGAAGCATTAAAAAATATTGTTAGTAATAAATTGAGATCCAGTCTTACAATGCTTGGTCTTATTATTGGAATTATGTCAGTTATACTTTTAGTGGGTATTGGAACAGGAGCAACAACAAATGTTACATCTAGTGTTAAATCTTTGGGAACAGGAACACTAACAGTTTCAATAAATTCAGAAAGCGATACTACTCTTGAATATGAACAAATAGATGATTTTAAAAAAATAGCTAATATCGAAAGTGTTGCACCATATAAAAATGTATCAGGAACAGTAAGTAAAGGCACAACAACCTCACGAGGAGCAAGTATTTTAGCTACAATACCTGAATATATAAATGTAATGAATTTAAAAATAGAGGCAGGAAGATTATTATCAAATATAGATATAGAAAATATGAGCAAAGTATGTTTAATTGGAAATAGTTTGACAGATACATTATTTGAAAATACAAAAATAAAAGATATTGTTGGGCAAACAATTAGTATTGATGGAGATAAATATACAGTAATAGGAGTTTTAACAAAAACAGGTAGTTCAATGGGAAATAATGTAGATAACAATATTATTATTCCATTTACAACAGCAAAATATTTAGGAAGTGATACAAGTATTAATAATTTGTATGTAAAAGTACAAGATGAAAAACTAATTGATATGACAACAAAACAAATAGAAAATTATTTAGAAAGAAATTTATCTATAGAATCAGATTATTATAGTGTAACTTCGCAAGACAGTATGTTAGATACAATGTCAGATATTACTTCAACTCTTTCGTTATTGCTTGGTGGTATTGCCAGTATATCACTAATTGTTGGAGGAATAGGTGTAATGAATGTTATGTTAGTTTCTGTAACAGAAAGAACGAAAGAAATAGGAATAAGAAAGGCATTAGGGGCTAAAAGAAGGGATATATTAGTACAATTTTTAGTAGAATCGTTAATTCTATGTATTTTAGGTGGAACAATAGGTGTGCTTTTAGGAATAGGTATAGGAACAATATTACAAACATTTGGATTTAATTTTAATAGTAGTTCAGGTATTATCATGATTTCATTTATTGCAAGTAGCTTAATAGGATTAATATTTGGAATATTTCCTGCATATAAAGCGTCAAAACTAAATCCAATTGATGCACTAAGAACTGATTAAGGAGGAAGTTTGAAAAATAATTACAATTTTGGCGTTGCGCGGTGGCGAACTGTATTTAAAATTTATTCAACGTACAAAAAGTACGCCTCATAAATTTTAAACTGGTTTTCCTAGCCAAAATTTAATTCTTTTCCAAACGGATTGGAGGTAAAAGATGAATAAGAGAATAAAGATAGGAATTAGTATTTTATTATTAATAATAATGATAAGTCTTAATGTTTCTTATGCTATAAGTAATCAAAATGAAAAAGATTTTTTTAGAGTAAACAAAGAAGAAATTTCTCCAGAAGAAACATTGGAAATGACATTTGATATATCTAGTTTAAAATATAATAAGTTTAAAATATTGCTAAAATCAAATGTTAATTCAGAAGATATTTACACAGAAAATGGTGCAAATGTATCAATAGATAATAATGAGAATGCTATTAGTATTGACGTAGATAAGGAAAAAATAAGTTTAAATGAAATTAAGCTATATTATCCAATACCAAAGGAAATGGCAACTGGAACAAAAATACAATTTACTGCTCAAATAATAGTAAATAATGAGATAAAAGAAGAAAATCAAACAACAAATACTACTCTAGATAATACGGTTACTAATGAACTAGAAATAGATAATAATACTCAAAATTTAGAAAATGAAATTAAACAAGAGACTTATCAAGAAATTGTTGCTGAGGAAATTACAAAAACAGTTACAGTAGTAGAGAAAAAAATAGAAGATGATAAAAATAATGAAGAAAAAAATATAAATCCAAATGAAAATAATAATGAGCAAAATAGTGAATCTAAAAATCTTAATACAGAAAAAAATAATTCTAATCAAGAGAAAATTAATAATCAAAACAAAGAAACATCTTTTAGTAGAACTAGTAATCAGAACGAAAAAATAGTTATTAGTAACACAAATAATCAAAAAATGAGTAGTAGCGCAAATATAGGTTCTAATTTATCTAATTCAGGTATAAATAATGAAAATCAAGTAACTTATAATGGATCAAATAACAATTATTTATCAAATTTAGAAATTAATGGAATAGAATTAAATACATCATTTAATAAAGAAAATCAAACTTATTTTGTAAAAACTAATAGTACAAATACTATAAATGTTGTAGCAACAGCAGAAGATAGTACAGCTAAAATAAATATAGCGGGAAATGATAATATACAAAATGGAAATAATAAAGTCTTAATATCAGTAACAGCTGAAAATGGAGATGTTCGTTATTATAGAATTTTTGTAAATTGTGAGGAGGGAACAGATGAAACATAAAAAAATAATTATTACATTAAGTATAATAATATTAATTGTAATTATTGTAGTTTGTTTTATTGTTTTTTCTAAAAAAGGCAAGTCAGAAGAATTTGTTATGCAAAGACCAGATATGGAAAATATGGAATGGCAGGATAAATCACAGGAAAATCGAACACGAAAAAATCAAACAACAACTTTAAATGAAAATTCAGAAATTACATCTGCTATTTCCGAAAATGTGGAATTACATGCTACTTATTATTTAAGTGAGGTTTGTGTAGAAGAAAAACAATATGTAGAAAAAGGTACAAATATTTTAAAATATACTAATGGAACATACTTAATAGCACCTTATGATTGTTATATCGTAGAATTAAATCTTCCAGAGATAGAAGGCAAAGTTCTAAATAGTCATTATGTACAAATAGAAAGTAAAAATATGTTATCTGTTTCAATGAAAGTTGATGAAACTCAAATAAATAATATAGATATAGGAAAAGAAGCAACTATTAACGTTACAGCAATTGATAAAAAATATACAGGATATATTACACATATAGGTAGTATTGCTTCTAATGGAAAATTTGATGTAACAATAGAATTTGAAAATGATGGAAATGTGATGATAGGTATGACAGCAGGTGTTGAAATAACAATATAAAATATTAATAAAAAAATAAATATGGAGGTAGAAAATGAAAAATAAAATATTACCGTTTGTTATTGGTGTTTTGATAGGAGCAATTATTGCAACAGCAGGGTTTTTAATTTATGAGAAAACAAATACTAATAATAAGATTCCTAATAGGGAAAGAACAGGAGAAATGATGAATCGTGGAGATGGAGAAATACCACCAGATAGACCTAATGGAGAAGAAGGCATGAAATCTAATAGACAAAAGAATAATCAAAATACAATCGATAGTACATCAAATAGTAATTTATAAAGTAAAAATATTTATGATATAATGTTTGTAAGATAAATAGTAAGTGGTAGAGTAGAAAAGTATGATAGAGTCAAAAGGTGGGAATTGGAAAATTGTTAAGGATGAAAAAGAAAAAATTTGGAAATATCCAAGTATAGAATAATATTATTTATTAAATAGGTGGAAATCACAAAAAAGTAAAATATTAAAATTATTGAATTAAGGAGAATTAGAATTTATGATAAAAGCAATATTTATAGATATCGAGGTGAGGTACTCTAGCCAAATGCTATTTTTCTTTATTTATCAAGCATTTTAAAGTTTTATATTTTTACTTTGAAACATTTCCTTGAAACTTTAATAAAAATAATTCTAATAAATTCTAATAAAGTTTCAAGGTTTTTCTTTTGTGTTTTTAAGCATAGTCATAATCGTAATCAGAATCTACATTAAATATTTCTTTATCTATTAAATAATCTTCAACATTCTTATTTTCTGCCTTTTCAAATTCAACATCTACATCAACGTAGTATTTCATTGTGACAGTAATATCAGTATGACCTAATATCTTCTTAAGAACTGCTGGAGCAATTTTTGCCTCTGCACATCTAGTTGCAAATGTTCCTCTTAACATATGAGTATGAATATCAGTCTTTTTTACGACTTGTCCTTTTGCATTTTCTTCTTCGTAAATTCCAATATTCAAATCTAATGCTATTCTTTTCAAACTGCTATTTATAGAATTTTCTACATACATTGTTCTATCTTTTTTACAAAATAATAAATGTTCTTTATTATCAATCTTATGTCCTAAAGCATCTTGAATAATTTGATAGATTATATTATTCATATTCAAAGTTCTTTGACCTGTATTTGTTTTTGTAGTATTTCCTATAATTGCTTTGCCATTATTATCTTTAGTTTGAGTTCTTCTAATATAGATTTTTCTATTTTCTAAATCTATATCTTTGTCATAATCTAAAACTAGTGCCTCTCCTATTCTCATTCCTGTACTCAATAATAGTAACAAAATATATTTGTGTCGACATTCTTTATAACTTGCATTATTTAAGTAATCAACCAGTTTCTTTTGCTCATCAACTGTTAGTGAAACTCTATGATGACTTTTATATTCACTTTTTGGCTTTTCAACTCGATTATAGCCTTCCATAAAATTATCTGTTATGATATTTTCATATTTTGCTTGTCCAAATGCCATACATAATAGTTCATAATTTTGTTTTATTGTACTTTTAGAATAGTTTTTTAAACTCTCTAAATATTTAACTACTTCATCTCTTGTAACTTTTGAAATAGGTTTGTTAGTAAATTTCTCTTTAGCTAGTTTCTTTATTGTATCTAATTTTCTTTTATGTGTTGCTTTAATTATCTTGCCTAATTTATAATCTTCTTCAATTTTATTTTTTACAAGATCAATTATTGTTTTATTACTTTTAGTAATTATTCTAAATTCTTGATTTTCTTCCATTTCAATTTGGAATGACAATGCTTTATTAAATGCTTCTTTCTCATTCTTTCCTACAAATGTTTTAGTAGTTCTTTTTCCTGTAACTGTATCTCTACCTGTTGTTACTATCGCCTTTGGTGTTATAGAAAAATAGAAAGAATCACATTCTACATTATTATCAATAACTTTTCCATTCTCAAATTTTGTTATTTGTCTATATTTACATTTATCTTTCATTTTACAATTGTTACAAATTTCTTTGCTAGATAAACCTTTATTTTTTGAATTTTTAATTGTTTTCGTTAAATACGTTCCTACTGTAATTCCTTTTACTTTATTCATTTCTTTGCTTTCCTTTCTTGTTAAATTTAAGGAAAACTCTTGATATATTTTGATTTTTTGTGTATAATTATTTCAATACTATAGCAAGAGTTTTCTTGTATTTGATTTAAAATAGTAGTTTGAAGGTTTAAATGTCGCATATTTAAATCTTCTTTTTTATCTTTTGTAATCTTACTCATTTACTTCACTCAAAACTCTACGTGTACTTACGTATTCATTAAATGAATTTACAGCAACTTTAAATGATTTTCCAACTTTAATACAAGGAAAATCAGAACTATGGAATAAGTCTAAACATGTTTTATTTCCGATTCCTAATATTCTTCTCACATCTGCTGTAGTATAAAATTTGATTTCGTTTTCCATAAGTTTTTTCTCCTTTCGTGCTTTATTTATGATGATATTTTCCTTGCCCTCATCATTTGGGAATTATTAGATGGTAATCTACATTACTCCACTGGAATTTCACCACTCCGACTCCGTCCGAGTTGCACCCTATACGATGAGTTAAGGCTATGCAAGTGTCTCATTATGCTGTATCTAACAACTGAAATATTCGATTTTCAATGTGCCTTTTAAAGAATTTTTGGAAATTCTATTGACTTTTTAAAGTAATTATTGTAAGCTATATATATCAGTAAACAATTACTTGGTTTTATCAAATTATAACGTAAGCTTTATAATTTGTCAAGTGATTACAATGAAATTTTTAAATATTTTTAGGAGTGGAAAATGAAAGCTAATTTTTATATAGAAAATCAACGTTTCTGCCTTGCATTTGACAGATACGTAATAGAAGAAATAAACGGAAAAAGATATGTTCTACCAGAAAAAGGAGCTAAAAGTCATGCTTCAACCTTTTCTGATTGGATAGATAGATATTTAATAGATATTTTAAATATTGGAAAAAAAGTATATTACAATGAAGAAGTTGAAGATATAGAAATTTTAGACTATGTACGAAACTATGGCTTATTTGGATTTATGGCTGATTTTCCAGTTAATAGATATTATGTGTTAGATGATACTGTTGCTTTAAGAGATTATAATTTAATTAATTATGAAGATCATATAACAATTATAAAATTAGAAGAATACTTAAATTTCTTTATGCCAAAGCTAAATGATAATCAAATTAACGAACTTATTGAAAAATGTAGAAAAGATATATCTCCTAGAATTATGGAAAAATATCTTACACCAGAGCTAAATGAATTCTTGATTTTTTCTAAAAATTATGGAGAACCTGTTGATATGATTTTACAATATTCAAAAATTCTATATGAACATCTAGTTCATTTTGTAGAAGAACGTCACTTATTGAATTATTCTCCACTTATAGCAATAAATAATCTTTATACTAATATAGATAGCTTGCACAATAATGAAATGGGTTTAGTTTATGGGTATTTAAAACAAGCAATAGATTTAAATTTTTTAGTAAACTTATCACAAGATACAATTATGCTTAAGATTTGTAAATTCTGTCATAAAGCTTTTATACCTAAAAATTCAAAGGCTGAATACGATACACCACAATGCAAGAATAAAGCTAATGTATATAGTTTTAGAAAAAGAGCACAAGAAGAAACTAATTAATTATATGGGGATTATTAATTAGAAAATATAATTGGGGGGGCAAATATTGAAGAAAGGCAGTGATTTTTAATTAATGAATCTTGATGATTTAAAAAATTTAGGAAAAGATTTGTCAAAAAATAAAACTTTTGATAATATGATAACTTCTTTTATGAAAGAATTATCTAATGTTTTACAAAAGAGTACTAATGCAGAAAATATTATACATAGTAATGAAATTTCCAATAATTTTGAAGAAGGTGAAGTGAATTTTATATATGGGCTAAGGGATGAAAATGTTATTTTATTAAATCCAAATACTGGAGAACAAAAAAGTATATATATTGCAACTTCAAATAAAGAAAAAGAAACTCTTAATTCTAAAGGAATTTACGATAATATATATGAAATGGACAAAGATATTTTTCATAGACTAGATTTTGGAGATAAACTCATAATGAGAAATGGAAACTTTGAAATATATAATGGTGAAGTTGAAATAAAAGATGATAAGACATGGTTTCTATTAGATGATATGAACGGTCAACGAAAAAAATATGATAATACTAATTTTATAGTAAAAGAAGATCAAGGAGAAAAATTTTTATTGACTCATGAAAATGGGAAGGGACATATTTATATATATAAAGACATATATCCTGATTTTAAAGTAAATGACATAGTAACAAGGGTTGATGGAAAATACTATAAAAAGTAAAAGAGGTATATATGAAAGAAAAAGATATAAAGCAAAATATTAATAAAAATAATAACCTACAACAAATTTTAACCTTATTGTTATTTCGGATTAATTATAGTTATTGCTGTGATATTTGGAAATAATAATATTAATAATACGAATGAGAATAATAATTCTATTTCAAATACTGAAAAGATTACTTATACATTAGATAATATACCAGAATATTTGGGAGAACCATATATAGACATTAATAATGGTGTGCCATCATTCTCAAAAGAAGATTTTAATACAGAATGTTTTGAACATTATAGTGATTTAGATGATAAAGGAAGATGTGGTGTTGCTTTTGCAAATTTAGGAAAAGAAACAATGCCTACTGACGAAGATAAAAGAACTAGCCTAACTGATATAACTCCATCTGGTTGGCAAGATGATGAGGAAGGCATTTTAAATGGAAAAAGTTTATATAATAGATGTCATTTAATTGCATTTAGTCTGTCAGCAGAAAATAAGAATAAAGAAAATCTTATTACAGGCACAAATTACTTTAATATAAGTGGAATGACTTCATTTGAAAGCAAAGTAAGAAATTATTTAAAAGCAAATACCAATAATCATGTATTATATAGAGTTACTCCTATATTTGAAGGAGATAATTTATTAGCAAGTGGCGTTCATCTTGAAGCTCAATCAGTAGAAGATAATACTATACATTATAATGTGTATATATATAATGTTCAACCAGGTGTAAAAATAAATTATGCTACTGGTGAATTTGAAGTAGAACAATAAAAAATATGGAGGATTATATATGGAAGAAATAAAGAACATATTATTTTCTTTAATCAAGCAAAATGAAAAAGAATATGTTGAATATAAGGAAGCTAAAAATAATTTTGATTTTAATGAACTTGGAAGATATTTTTCTGCATTAAGTAATGGAGCTAATTTAGTAGGGAAACAATATGCTTGGCTTGTGTTCGGAGTAAGTGATAAAACTCATGAATTTGTAAACACTAATTATAGAAAAGGCTCAGATTTAAACAATATAAAGAATGAAATTATTAAATTTACAAATGACAGCTTAACATTTTTAGATATATACGAATTTGAAATTGATAATAATAGAGTAATAATGTTTAAGATTCCTGCTGCAATTGGTGTGCCAACTACTTGGAAAAAGATTGCTTATGACAGAGTGGGCGAAAGTTTAGATTTTTTAAATGATGTTAAAAGAAATACAATTTTATCAACTATAAATGTTGATTGGTCAAGACAAATTATAAGTGAATTAACAGTTGATGATTTAGACAAAAAAGCTATTCAAAAAGCAAGAGAGCAATTCAAAAAGAAGAATGAAAATAAAGAGATAGCCGATGAAGTAGATAAAATGGATGATACGACTTTCTTAAATAAAGCAAAAGTATTATTAAATGGTAAAGTAACGCGTGCCGCTTGGATTTTATTAGGTAAAGAAGATGTAAATACTGCTGTTGATAGCTGTATTCCATTTATAACTTGGAAATTACAAGATGAAGCTGGTGTGGTGGATTATGAACACTTTACAATTCCTTTTATATTAACAATGGAAAAAGCAACAGATAAAATAAGAAATTTAAAATATAGATACATACCTAGTCAAACAACTATATTCCCAGAAGAAGTTGATAAATATGATACTAGCATTATAAGAGAGCTAGTAAATAATGCCGTTGCACATCAAGATTATAGAGTTTCTGGAAGAGTCAATATTATTGAAATGAAAGACAAGGTTGTAATAGTCAATGAAGGAAGCTTTATACCGCAAAGCGTAGATAATTTAATTATCAATGATGGATATATTCCACCATATTATAGAAATACATATCTAGCTCAAGCAATGGTTAATTTGAATTTAATTGATACAGCTGGAATGGGCATTAAAAGAAGTTTTGAAAAATTAAGAGAAAGATATTTCCCTATGTTAGACTATGATTTTAGTGAAAGTAATAGAGTAAGAGTTACAATATACGGAAAAGTTCTTAATGAAAAATATACAAGTTTGTTATTTGAAAATAAAAATTTAAGTTTAGAAAAAGTTATGCTTTTAGATAGAGTACAGAAAAATATAACTATATCTAAAGAACAATCTGATGTTCTTCGTAAAAGCCATTTAATTGAAGGCAGATATCCTAATGTATATGTTTCAAAAGGTGTTTCTGAAATAGTTGATGATAAAGTATCTTATACTAAAAAATCTGGATTTGATGACCAATATTATAAAGATTTAGTTTTGAAATATATAAATGATTTTGGAAGCATAACTAAAAAAGATTTAGATGAATTGCTAATGGATAAGCTACCAGATAGTTTAAATGAAGAACAGAAAAAAAGAAAAATTAGATATTTAGTAAATGAAATTTTAAATAAAAAAGAACAAAAAATAAAAAATATTGGAACAACTAGATATTCAGTTTGGACTTTAAAAAAACAAAAGTTGAGCCGAAGTTGAGCCGAAAAAAACAAAAGTTGAGCCGAAAGTAACAAATGAAAAAATGTTGAAATATCAACAAATATTGATAGAAGAATTTAAAAATTTAGCCGAAATTAATGTATTAAGCTAATTTTTAAAATATCAGCCACAGAACAATTTTGAAAATTATAGGATAAAACTAAAAGGTTAACTGGAGGTTCATAATGTATTTTAAAGAAGTAAATAAAATATTTAAGTATATTAGCAATATAAAAAATTCAATTATAATAGCATTTCTTATAATTATTATTGATTATTTAAATATTCCAACACAATTTATTGAAAAAGATATGTTTCTAACAATTGCTGTATTCTGTTTTTTAATACTATTAGTTGTATTTGATTTTTTGGTATCAAAGAAATATTCTCTTATTACAGCAAAAAGCATTAATATAATGGATAAAAACATTTTCATTTATATAGTTTCTATATTAATTTATAGTGTATATTTGATTATAGATTTTAAGATATATAAAATAGTTATATTATCCGTACTTTTAGCAATATCTATTGGATTAATTATATGGAGAATTAAATACATAAAATCACTATTAGTAAAACAACATAAAGACAATTCTAACACATATGATTTAAAAGAGTTTTTAGAAGCAGATATTAGTAAATTAGATAACAATAAATTAATATTATTTAACGGAAAAGATGTAAAATATGATTTACTTAGTAGAAATATGTTTATTAGTTATATATCTTCATTAATAAATTATTGTAATCCTCAAGAAAGTTTTGTATTTGCTTTAAATGGTGCTTGGGGTAGTGGAAAGACAACAATATTAAACTTAGCAAAAAATGCTATGAATTCTGATGAAATAATTATATAAGATAAATTTAGATTCTTCTGAAAAAATACGTTTTTTAAAAATGTTTTCTTATTTATCTAAAAAATTTGCGGATATTAGAGAATTGAAAAGATTTTTAAATTATATTTCTGCATATATGCAATCAAACTACTTACAAGAGCAAGTTAATATAGGAGATTTTGTTGTTATTCAACTATTAAAATATATGAATATTAATTTATATGATACAATTTATAAAAATCCCATATTTTTTGTATCAGAAGATGCAAACCTTGCTACTAATTATAATGATGAATATTTTTTTGCGGACAAGTTTAATCAAGTAGCAAAAGAATTTTATAAGGATTTATTTGAAAATAGCCAAAACAAAGAATATAAAAGTATTATATCAATATTATTTCCTTATGTAGATAATTATATAAGAGGATACGAAATTAGAACAACTATTCCATTTAATCACAATCAAGATTTATATAATGATAGTGTTATTAATAAAAGGATTTTTAATGGAAGGTATTTTGAACATTATTTCGAATTAACACCTAATGAATATTCTATTTTATTAAAAGATGTAAATGAATTCGTGCAAAATATTAATAATACAAATGACACAAATAAAATAGAGTTATATTTTAAACTTTTATTACTTTCTGATGTTAATAATCAAAGATTTAAACTTGAAATATTAAATAAGTCTTTAGATAAAATTAACAAAGATAGATTAGTATATCTTATAGATATTATATACAATAATATTGATAACATAAACATTAATAGTAATGGAGCAACTATGTTGGGTACAAGAGAAAGATGCATTCTAATAATGTGTGATATTCTTAATATAATAGATATAGAACTAGCCAAAGAGAAAATTGCTTCATTTATTAACAACACCAAATATTTCTATGATATAAATGAATTAATTTATTGGCTAAATCCAGATAAGCAATATCAAAGAAATCTTAATAATGAACTTTATGAAATTGCTAAAAGTAAATTTATAGATAAATTAAACTATATTATAGATAATAGCATAGATGTAATTACAGAAGAATATGGCAAATTTTCGGTTTTAATATTTAAGAAGTATTCTATTGATATACAAAAAATTAAAAAATATATAAATGAAGTATTAACTAAAAATAATGTATTTAGATTTTTACGAAACTTTATTAACGAATGGGTAGGTTCTGGATATTCATATGAGTTTAATGAAGAAGGCTTATATGAACTTATTTCTAAAGAACAAATTAATGTTATAATCAATTCTGTAGACTACGACCTAAACGTTGACCAACAATTGATTTTTGATATTTACAATAAGAAAATAACTAGAAACGATTCATTTGTTAAATCAATTGATTATAAAAATTTATAAAAAAATTATTTTAAATTTGAAATGAACATATTAGTGAAAATTAGATGTTTAAAATGTAATGATATAATCGAATCTAAACATGTACATGATTTACAAAGATGTAGGTGTGGAGCTTGTTTTATTGATGGTGGAGATAAATATACAAGAGTAGGTGGAGATTTAAAATATATAAATTTTGTTCACGAAGATGGTAGAGAAATTCCTTGTTTAAAAGATTCAGAAAAATGGAGTGATTATCATTTTTTTGGAGATATAACAAAAGATTAATAATAAAATTAGAAAAAATTATAACAAAATTAGGAGGATAATATGAGTTCAAAAGAATGTTTTCATTTTACATACTTAAATAGAGCATATAGTATAGGAAAAACAGGATTAACACCTAGAATTGAAGATAATTCACAGGCGGTAAAAGATTCATCTGCAAAAGTTTCTTTTTCAGATGGAAGATATGCAGCTGCTGGATTAATTGCAAATTTTTATAGAGTATACACAGATATAAAAACAGGAAAAAGAGATCCATCTAGAACTGATCCCGATTTAGCCAAAAGAATCATTGCATCCAAAAGCTTTGAAGACTTCCTAGGTACTGGTATGTATTTTATGTTTGATGGAACCAATATAGAAAACACTGGTGGAAATAAGGGACAGATAAATGCTTTTGATGCAGGCACAAAAGAAACTATCGTACCTGAAAAACTAAAAGTATGTACTTTAAGAAACAAACAGACAGGAGAATTATCATATTCTAAATTTGATTTTGCACTATATTTAATGAGCAATTTGACTCAAGATGATTACTCAAAAATGCTAAAGGAAATAATTGAAGATATAAATGTTTATAAACAAGCACATGCAGAAGAAATAAGCAGATTTGAAAGTTCAAGTTATAGTGTAGAATTTATGAGTCTTGATGAATTTTGTCAGACATTTAAGCAAGAAATTGATGAAGATATAAAAAGACAAGAAGCTAAAAAATCAGTTTCTATGAAGACAGTTATAGAAAATGCCATAAATACTGGAGTTGCTAGTGAACAAGTAGAACAAATGGATAGAGTTGAACAAAATCTAACAAGTGAAAGAAATATAGAAGGAGTAGCAAAAGATGAATAATTCATATGCTAAAGCATATACAGAAGTATTAGAAATTATTAGTTATTTTTCCGAGGAAGAATATAATAAAATACCAAAAGAAAAAATAGAATTTTACGAAGAACATAGAGATAGGGATTATAATTTTAAAATCAATCCCAATATTGATTTAGCTGAACAAAATATTTCACACAATACAAATGCTATATTAGTTTCATTATTTAGAGATTATTTTGCAACAGATAAACAAAAGGAAATATTAAACAGACTACTACAGCAAAATCAAGAAAAATTAGAAAAAGAAAGATATCAAAAATATAATCCTAATAATATCTTCGATAATAAATCTTATAACAATCAAATAAATACGGTAAACGAAGAAAATTATTTAATTGAAGTAACAAAACAAACATGGTATAGGAAAATATTAGATTTCTTTAAAAGCATTTTTAGAAAATAAAATAAATTTTTTTTATAATGGGTGTCATAGAATAGGATACCCATTATAAATGTTCATTTTCTAATATTCTCTATCAAAATTATCATCTTTCCTCTTAAATTCGTTTATATCAAGTTGTTTTTCAAAATTAAAGTTAGTATATGTTTCTTTCTCAAAATCTCGTATAAGTTCATCCTCGGATGGATATGAAAACTTATGGCATATCCATTTAATAAATCTTTTTAATGTCACTTTAAATTTATCTATCATTTTATTTAAGTGTTTATTTTCTTGCTTTAATTTATGAATTTCCTTTTTATATTCATGTTCCATATCATAGGTTTTACTTTCATACTTTAATTCCAATTCTTTTTCTTTATTTTCTAATTTTTCTTGTAATAAACTATTTGAAAGCCTTAGATTTGTATTTTTTTCCATCATTTTTATATAGTCTTCTTTGAAACTGTCTGCAAAATCTACAGTATTTACTTGTTTTGATAATTCCTTATGCAATATTTTATTTTCTTGATAAAGTTCTTGTATTAGCTTATCTCTGGGCTTTATTATTGCATTTTCTATCTTTTCATCATGATTAATTATAACTTTTTTAAAATCTTTAATATTTGGGGTTTCTGGCAATTCTAATGTTATATTTTCTAATATCTTTTTAGTATTTTCAAAATTAGTTATTTGCTTGTAGTTCTGTATTGTTTCGTTTTTTCTTTTTGTTTCTTCAGCAGGTAATCCTCTTTGTAAGTCAAAACCTTTACTCGTTATATATTCGTGAAAGGCATTTTGTAAGTTTCTATAACTATCTCTACCTTTCCAAAAATCCCTACAACACACTTTATCTATCTCTTTTCCATCTTTATCTTTTATATGAACTACTGGAACGTAAATTAAATGCATATGTGGTGTAGTTTCATCAAAATGTACTACAGCAGATATTATATTTTTCTCTCCAAGATTTTTGTAGTTGCAAATAAACTTATAGCTTTCTTCAAAATATCTTTTAGTTTCTTCCATACCAATTGTATCAAATAATTCTTTATCTGATGTAAATATCATCTCACACATTATAATGCTATTACTTCTAATTTGACCTTGTAAATTGTATTTTTTCTTTAGTTTATCAAATTCTTTTGTGTAACTTAATTCATTTTTCTTGAAATAATAATTAAGGTTCGATTTGCTAATATCTATTTCCTTATTTGAATGATTTTTTGCTTTTCTATCATTATGAATACATATTCCTATCGCTTGGCTCCTCGTTAATTTTTCATTTCTTACTATAGCATAACTCATTGCTTCGAAGTCCTTTCTTGCTCGAAACAAATTTATTTGTCTAACACACTAGACAAGTTATGAAAACTTATCCGTGTGCTCTGCGAGGCTTTCCTAAAAATGTCTTAACATTTTTAGGCTATAATTTATAATGAACTTGTCATTATAAATTATAGTGAAATTGCCAATGTAGAGTATGGCTGGCAATTTCATATCAAAGCTATGCTTACGAAGTTACTGCTTCGTTATCATAAGCAAAGTTAGCATATAGAAAATCAAGTGAGCCATCTTCATAGTCTCTTCCCTTATAAGAAGTCGTATTTTTCTTTGAAATAGAAATGTTTGTGTTTCCTAAATTATTATATAAGCAAATCATCAAATAATTTTTAGCATTTTGTATATTAGGTATATTTTTCAATATCTCTAATAACTGTATTAAATTTTCTTTTACTATAAGTTTTAATTTATCTAATATTTTATAGTGGTTAATCGTTACACTTCCAACTTTTAGAGTATCTTTATAATATAAACTATCAATAACATCTTCTAAAATAGTTTTATCTTCTTTTGTAAATTCTTCTAATTGACATTTATCTTTTATTTCTTTTAAATAAACTTCATCATCGCTATTAGGGTTGATAGACTCAGTGTTGATTATATTAGTTTTGATATTATTAGTATTGATTCCTCGTAAATTCTCCGATTCAAGATTCGTAATATCTTCGTTTTCAGAATCGTAATTTTTACGAGTCAAGAAACGTAAATTTTCCGTTTCTTCATGTTGTATTTTTCCAACATATATCAAATTAGGCTTTCCTAAGCCTTGTCTTTTCTCTTGTACAAGTCCTACTTCATTTAATTGTTTAAATGCTTTTGTTGCAGTCTTATCAGATAAATTTAATTTTTCTTGTACTTCTTCTCTTGTAAAAATTAAATATATATTTCTTTCTCCATCAATCCAATGATTTTTTTGTGATAGTGATAATCTATCTAGTAAAAAAGCATATAATATTTTACTATCTGAATTTAGTTTATCTTTATATAAAGAACTTACAAATAGTTCTTGTGGTATTTTATAATACGAATTTTCTAAATATTCATTATCTTTATAAGGTTTAAATTCCATAAAAAAGTTCTCCTTTCTGTTTATTTGAAGAACTTTAAAACTACTTGATATTTTTCCTTGAAACTTTCTTGAAACATTTTAAAAATTTTCTTGAAACTTTTTCTTGAAGAAAATAAGCAAATTTTATAGAATTTTTCTGAACTCAAAAAAATTATGCTATTCTTCATTTTAATTGAAAAATAGCATAATTCATAGCGTTTGAATTTTATTAAATTCTCTTGAATTACCTCAAAAAAGGTAAAAAAATGGTCGAGGTGACAGGGATCGAACCTGCGACCTCATGGTCCCAAACCACGCGCTCTACCAACTGAGCCACACCTCGATATAAAACTCTTCTTAAAAGAAGAGCTTTGGTGAACCAGAGACGACTCGAACGTCCGACCCACGGCTTAGAAGGCCGTTGCTCTATCCAGCTGAGCTACTGGTCCGAATGACAATAATAATATTAACACAGGATTAGCTATTTGTCAATAATTTTTTAAACAAAAATAATAAAATTATTGACAAATAAATAATGAAGATATATAATTACGCGAAATTTAATTGAATATGTAAGTGGATTTATAAAAGTATATAAAACAATATTGAAAATGGAAATAATTTCTATAATATTCTTAAAAAAAATAGATATTATAAATTCATAAAATAAAATCAATATTTTTATATTTATATAATAAAAAATATATTTTATTAAGTTAGATAAATTTATTTTTATAAAAATAAAAATTATTATTAAAGTAAATATAAAATATTTATTGTAAAAATAGGTGATAAAATGTATGATGTAATTATAATAGGTGCTGGACCAGCAGGAATATCTGCTGGTATATATGTAAAAAGAGCAAATTTAAAAGTTCTTATTTTATATTATGGAGAATCAGGAATAGAAAAGGCTAGCAGAATAGAAAATTATTATGGATTTCCAGAAGGAATAACAGGAAAAGAACTTTATAATAAAGGCATAGAACAGGCTAAAAAGATAGGTATAGAAGTAAAAAAACAGGAGATAACTAATATTGAAATAAATTCTCATTTTTTGTTTATTGTGAAATCAAATAAAGAACAATTTGAAACTAAGTCTATTATAATTGCTACAGGTAGTCAAAAAATAAAACCAAATATAATTCGGCATTAATGAATTTGATGGAAAAGGAATTAGTTATTGTGCAATATGTGATGGCTTTTTTTATAAAAATAAGAGAGTTGTAGTTATTGGAAATGGTGAATTTGCAATAAGTGAGGCTAATGATTTAATTAATGTAGTAGGAAATTTGAAAATCCTAACTAATGGATTAAAATCTCCAAAAACAGATAAATATGAAATTGATACCAGAAAAATAAAAAAGATACATGGAGATTTTAAAGTTACGAGTATTGAATTTGAAGATGGAGAAGTTTTACCAGTTGATGGAATATTTGTTGCACAAGGTGTAGCATGTGGAAGTGATTTTGCAAAAAAAATAGGAGTTATTACAGAAAATGATAAAATAATAGTAAACGAATCTATGGAAACTAATTTAAAAGGAGTATTTTCATGTGGAGATATAACAGGTGGACTTTTACAAATAAATAAATCTATTTATGAAGGTGCCCAAGCAGGATTGAGTGCAGTTAATTATATAAAAACTTTAAATTATTAAATTAATAATACATTTTTATTAAAATTTATTTATTAGGAGGTAATTATGAGTGTACATGTTTTAGATGATGATAATTTTGAAAAAGAAGTTTTAAAGTCAAATCAAACCGTTTTAGTAGATTTTTATGCTGATTGGTGTGGACCTTGTAAAATGCAAGCACCAATTATAGACGAGATTTCTAATGAACAAAAAGAAGTTAAAGTTGGAAAAGTTAACATTGATGAAAACCCTAAAATTGCAGAAAAATTTGGTATTATGAGTATTCCAACTTTAATAATATTTAAAGATGGAGAAATAACAAATAAATTTATTGGAATTACATCTAAAGAAAATATAATTAAATCACTATAATTTAAAATTTGAAAAAAACAAATTTGATTTTGTGATAATATTAAAAAAATAATTAGTTATTTTTATATTTTTTTTCATAATAAATAAAAAAAGAGATTAGAAACAATAATTTAAGTGTACAAAAAATTTAGTACATAATTTGTTTTTAGTCTTTTTTTTACATATTAATATTATCATTAAATTTGATAATATGAACAGTATTTTGATTTTTGGCGGGCGCCCGATGAGCGCCCCTACGTTTTTTTATTTATATATCAGATATTTGGATAAAAAACGAAATTATAAAATATTTGAAAAATAAAATTTGAAAATACAGAATTATAAAAACAAAATTTGATAAAAATTAGAAATTTTCAAATTGATAAATTTATTTTTTTGAAAAAAACAAATAATCTTTGTATATATTGAAAACAAAAGAGTGTACATAGTTAGTGTAAAATTTATGTAGGCAAAAAATAAATTTTTTGTCTACATTTTTAAATTAAATATTGAAAAAACATAGAT
>CANRKJ010000009.1 GCA_947631185.1 uncultured Clostridia bacterium
TAAAAAAAGAGCTATTGTAAATAGAATAGATAGTGCACGTGTACAAGATTTTTTTAAACAATATGAAACTACTTATTTCCCAGACATATCTGGAATGACTCCTATGGAAAAAATAGATAATGTTTTAGAACAACGATTCAACTTAAATATGGTAAGATATAATATGGGAATTGATAATTATAGAGATTTTATAAGTATACTAGGATATGAAAGTTATTCGTTAATAAATCAAACCGCTGATTTAGCAAAATCAAATACAATTGAGAGAAAAAAAGAAATAACTCCATTACAAGTTCTTAAAAACGCATTATTAAAAGGGACAAGTCGCGACAAAACTAATGAGGCTATTCGTCAGGAATTTGCAGAAAAAAATTTAGATTCTATTAGAGAGGAAGAAACAAAAGATGATTAATAATACCTATGCAAAAGCATATACAGAGGTATTAGAAATAATAAAATATTTTCCAAAAGAAGAATATTTAAAAATACCTTTAGAAAAAATTGAATTCTATAAAAACAATATGGATAAAGATTATAATTTCACAATTAATCCAGAAATAGATTTTGATAAACAAGACATTTCTATGGAAACTAATGCTATAATGGTTAATTTATTTAGAGATTATTTTGCAAATGAACAGCAAAAATTAAAAATAGAACAGATATTAGATTTAAATCAAGAAAAAGAAGAACAAGAAAAAAGAGAGAAATATAATAAAAATAATATTTTCAAAAACAGAGAAAAACATGAAAGTAGCAATAAGCAAACGACAGAAGCTAATAGTACTACTGCATTAATAGAATACAAAAAATCATTTTTTGAAACATTTAAAACCTTTATACTTAAAATATTGCATATATAAAGAAAATGCTAGAGTAGGAGAGAGACAGTTTTGAAAAATGGATATCTTGAATTAAATACAATTAATAAAATTTCAAAATTGAGGCTTAATCTCCTACAAAAATATTTATAAAAAATTTTTTATAAAACAAAAACATAAAAATAAAATTTATAATTTAAACTTAAAATTTTCAAAATCTTAAGTTTATAATATGAACATTAAATTCAAAAGCGAACATTTGTTATAATTAAAATTTTTGTTAATTCAAAAAATTTTTAAAATAAATTTCTATTTATAACATTATAAAATAATTTCATTTTATAAAGCTTCAAAATCGATTTTAAGACATTTATATATTTAACTCATAAAGTTAATCATTTGAAATTAAATTTTGATATTTATAAATTATTATTAATATAATGTAAATTTACTAAAATATTGTAAAATCAATGATTTTCGAAAAATACTAAAAAATGGCTAAAAAAACGACGCACGAGAATCGATTTTAAGGCGTTTTTAAAAAAAGGTAATATAACTTGTTGTCTATAAATTTGGGCAAAATACTGAAATATAAAGATTTCATAAATTTTTGAAAAAATATTATAAGAATGATTTAAAATTTTATATAACTAATCAATAAATTATAAAATAATAATAATTAACTAGAAAACCAAAAAATATTGACGCGTGAGAATGAGTTTTAAGAGGTTTTTATAAAAAAGACATATAGTTTGTTGAGTGACAAATTCCGGAAAAGGATTAAAAACAGCGAGATAGGACCTTATATCGAAAAAGCCCTATCTCTATTTGCACAAAACTTTGATTTTGTGCAATGTTATATATTTCTTTTTATAATACTTTTAATCCATCTTTTCCTGCCTCCCTCTCTTGTTTTTGATAGATTTAAAGTAGTTTTCAATTATATAGTTTTTATAAAATCTAATTTTTGATTTCATTTTATTATTTTTTCCTTTTATAAAATTATTTTTAATTATTATTTCTAAATTTTTTTCAAAATTTCATTTTTATAAATTTTTGTATTTTATAAAAATTTATCTTCTATTTCCCCTACTTCTTCTTCATTTTGATTTGCTAGTTGATCTATCGTAATACCTGATTCGTCATTCCAGTTTATTTTAATATTATTTATCTGTTCATTTTGAAATTTATTAAGTTTCTCATAATCTAGTTTTTCCATTTCAAAATCTAATGCTTCAATATTTTCCTTTATTCTATCTTTGTTTGTTGATTTTATTAGTGGCACTATTTCTTTTTCTTTTACTATCCAATTTATCATTATTTGATTTTGTGTTTTATTGTATTTTTCTGATAATTCTTTTAGTATAGAATAATTTTTTTGAGCTATTTTATTTCTTCTTAATGGTTGATATGCAGTAAATAGAATATCATTTTCTTTGCAATAATCAATTAACCCTTCATTTTCATAATACTTACAATCTAAATTATATACACCTTCAAAGAAATCTATTTTGCAAATTTGATTTATTTCTTTTAATTGATTCAAATTAACATTACTTGCACCTATATATTTTACTTTTCCTATTTTAACTAATCTTTCAATTTCTTTATATATTTCTAGCATTGAAATTTTGCATACTGCAAAAGTATGTATTTGAAAGCAATCTATATAATCTATATCAAGAATGTCCAAATAATTATTTAATTGTTGTTCAACATTTTCTATTTTTTCAACATATCTTTCTAAATTAGCACAAATAAATAATTTTTCTCTACCTATTAATTTTATATAGTCTTTCATTTTCTCAACTACTTTGCCATTGTTATATAACATTGATAATGGTAAATAGTTTTGTCCTAACTTAAAAGAATATTTTAATGCTTCTATATCTTTTTCAAAATTATCTGGATCAATTTTCCATGTTCCTATTCCAATTTTAAATATATCTTTCTTGTTCATACATATTTCTCCAATTATTTTGTAATGTTAATTTTCTTTTATAAATTACTTTTAATTTTGTATTTATAAATTTTTTATAAAATTTTATTTTCTTTATAACATTCATAAATATATTCTGGTGTTTCATAATACATACTACTATCGTAATTATCAATTTTTTCTATTATCCAAGATGTTAAAACATCATATAAAGTATTTATAAATTCATTTTTATTATAATCACATATCATCAAAATAAGTCTTTGATATACTTTCCCTATCTCCCAAAAAGTAGGTTTATCATTATGAATTTTTAAGTAATAATTGCCATTTTGTATATTAGATTCTGCTATTATTTCATCAGTAATTTTATCTATATTTTCGCAATGATAAACTTCTGCTAAATTATATATTTTATTGATTTTTTCTTTTCCAATTTTATTTACAGTATATTCTTTTGTATTATGTGTTGTTCTAGCAATATATTCTATAAAACTGCAAACAAAAAATAAATCATTTTCTTCTTGTGGTTCTCCCATAACTATAATATCTCCTCTGCATCAATAAATTTTATTGTTTTTAAAGCCTCATCTGTACAAAAGGCAATTTGATGTGTTGGATGTCTAAACTTTGCTAATTCCCAGAAAGCTTCTCTAGTAATTTCTCCATTTAATAAATCAGTTATATAATTGTAAATTTGATCGTCAGCCATAGCTCCAATTACTATATCATAATCATGTTTTTTTCCATTACGAGATGAAATAATAAAATCAAGCCATTCTTCAGTCATAACTGTAAATTCTTTTATTTTTAAATTGTTATATAGCATTTTTAATTTTAAAAATCTACAATTTTATTATAATTTGAATGTGCGGACACTTTGATTTTGTGCAAAGTTATACAATTCTTTTTTACTATCTCAAACCTATCTTTCCTACTCTATCCTGATTTTTATATAGATTTTTTATATTATTACAAAGAATTATTTATGAAAAATTTATCTACTTTTCCCCTACTTTCAATCTTGGAACTTTTCCTAATGCTGTTTTTAAGATATCTAATGAGATTGGGCTATTATTTTTAAACTTGCTCCAGCGTAGTACAGACTGGTGGTCATTTCACTAGTTACTTTAAAAGCCTCAGCTCCATATGGTACTTTTTAAATATTCCTCTAATCTTTTGTTTGTAGCAGTAACTATATTGCCAATTTCTGTTTTCTCTTCAATGGTTATGTTTATTCTATTTAATATTTCTTTTGTTCCAGGCATTATAGACAATACTTTTATGACCACTTCTTTGTTTTCCAGTAATACTATCTCCTTTTATTATATTAACTAATTAATTTACTTTGTATACCAGTTCCATCTCCTTCACAGATTAATGTTTTGATTTTCTTTTTTGGTATTGAAGTTGCTTTTAGCGAGTCTTCAAATTTTTTCTTTTGGTCATTTATTATATTATTAATATTATTATTTGTTTCTCTTGTTACTTCTATATATTTGTGTTTATTAAATATTTTTTTTATAACTAAAATCAATTTTTTTATAACATTCATCTTTCTTCACCTTCTTCAAAAACAACATTTCCAGAGCTTTGAGATAAATCTATATTCCTACTTATAACTCCTTTTATTTCCCAAGGTCTATATCCGACCGTACTTTTCTAAATCTTTTTCATAACATTCGAATTGTTGAGTAAATTTTTCTATCGATGTCGATAGAAATTGTTTTTTATCTTTATCTGCATAATAAAATCTACTTCCAAAATCCTTTGAATTAACGTATATATATATTATTGGACTTTTAGTATCATCATTTTTATTATAAACCCTACTTATAAAGCATTTTTCAAAATTAAGATTTTTATTATTAAAAATAATATCTTTCAAAACGCTTATACTAGAGTTTTGGCAAATTGCAAATTCTGGATATAACTTTGAAAATATCAAAAGTTGATTTGATATATTTTTTTCTGTATCATTTGCATACAGTCTATCTATTTCCTTAGATTTCTCTATTAGTTCTTCTATTGGGAATTTTCCTGTTTTATCTGCTAATCCAACACTAGTAAATAACCTTCTTAACTCGTTATCATCCAACTCAAATGTTATTTCTTGTAATTCTTCATTATTAAAATGGCAATAATGATCATAACCTTCTTCATCAATATCCATTTTTCTAGCTTTTTCATAACTTATGCAAAAATTATTAGGTCTTGCACCAAATCTATGTGCAGTTAAATTCCATGTTGGATCTAATATTGTATCTCCTTTTATTATCTTTCCATCAGTAGTTATTTTTTCAGCATCTTTTACTTTTAAAAATGCATGATTTTCTCCACTTATCAATTCTGCTTCTATTCCAGCTCTTTTTAGAATATATCTTTCCAAATTTGCAATTCCATTACAAACTCCATAACCAGAGTTAATTATTTTCCATAAAGCCCTACAACCTTTATCATCAAATATTTCTGTATCAAAATCTGGGCTATAACTTATTTTTTTTCCTATAGCATTATCTATTATTGCTATCTTTTGTAATGTTGAATATTCTGGTTTTAAATCATTAACTACAGATTCAATCCATTTTTCACCTTCTATATATTCATTAGCAGTTGAAATATAATTCCCATCTATATCATGATGCATAGGTACTGTACTAACTACTAGTATATCAGGATAAAATTCACATAATTTAATAAATTTAATTCTTTGTTCTTGTGTTAATTCTTCAGGATTAATTTTTATTGGAATTTCCAGACCTCGATAATCTTCTATATTAAAATCGAAGTTTATATCTAAAACAACAGCATAATTATCATTAACATAATAATCATTTCTTTTTGTCTGCATATTTAAAGCAGTTTTATATTCTTCTGAAAAGCTTTCAAAATCTAGACTTTGTTTTGTTTTATTACTTAGTGAGGCTAATATTTCTTTCTTTTCATTTATTGATAAATTAATCTTTTCAATATTTATTGCAATATCTCTTTGACTTTCACTATTTAATTCAAATACAATTTCATAAGGTCTAATATTGAGTTCATTCAATTTTCCTCTATATCGTGAAAATATGGCAATTAAATCTTCTATATCTAATGATGTCAATAAGTCAATTTTTACATATTTTGTAAATTTTCTTAAATAATTATTTTCTAATATTATTTCTAGCTTGCTACTACTACTAAATGTTTTTAGAATTCTAATTTTTTGAGTATCCATTAAAACATCATCATATATTTCCAAAAGTCTTTTTTTATCTTTTTCACTTGATAATTCTTTTATTAGTTTATCAAGTTCATAAAATTTCAATCCTAATTGATTTATAATAAAATCTTTTTCATCCAATCTTTTTATTATTTCTTTTTTTTCCATAAACTTCATTCTCACTTTCTAAAATGATATTATTTATAAAAATAAAAATAATCATTTTATACATCTAAATTATAACATTTCTAGTGTTTTTTTTTTATAGAAAAATCAAAAATTTAATATAATAGTAATATTTTTGTAATAAAAAATACCATAATTTAATATGGTACTAAATTATTATTTTTTTGTTTTTTATCATATATTCTTCATAATAATGTTTGGATTATAAAATATCTCTATCTTCATCTCTTATATCTTTATCTATGCTTTTATACATTTTCATAACATAGTAACTTCTAGAAAATACTTTTACTCATTACAATTCCATAATTTCTCTAATTATCGTTTCTTCTTGACCCACAGAAGACTTGAAATAAAAAATTTCTTTTTCTTTTTTCAATTTGTTTCAAGTAATTTTTTTATTAATTTATTTAGTTTTGCATCAATTTCACTAGAAGCTTCCTTTGAAGGTTTTATAGGAAAAATCACACTATTTTCGTTTTTTAATTTTATTTCTACTGTTTTAAATGATGCATAAAAAAAATCTAGTATTGTTCCCAAAATACAAAATCCAATGGTATGGAATTCAATTGGATGAATCAACAATATACAAAATAAAACTACTAAAATTGATATTTCTACAAATGTCCAAACATATTTTGTTTTTAATTTAATAGATATTATTTCAGATATGTCAAATTCTTCAATCTTATTTCTTGATTCTACTATATATGGAGGACAATTTTTAAAAAAAGGAGTATATATCTTTGTAACCCCATTTCTATATTCAATTTTTTCAATTACTACTTTATTATCATATATATTGATAGTAGTAGTAATTTTATAATCTCCCAGAATCATTCTAGGCCTATGATGATCCAGAAAAGTACCATGTCTACGACCATAATATGCCTTATAAGCTTCAAAATTATATTTTTCCATGTTTTTTATATTTTCTCTCTCTTTCATTTCTTTTAATTTAATTCCATCAATACAATTATCAAATATAAAATGTTTTATTTCCTTTTTTTCATTAAAACTATAAAACTTAGATAATAATTTATATTATTATCCATAATTTCTTCCAGTTTATTTTTATTATAAATGTATAAAAGAAATTCGTCAAGATAGCAATATAGATGATAAAAAATTAACTGAAGATAAAAGATTTGATAAAATAATTGTTATAATTTAATTTCTATGATAAAATTTTAAGTGATAATAATATGTTATGGAGAAATTTTAATGCCAAAAATCAAAGATAATATTATAAGAATGTTTAATCGAATATTTAGAAAAAATAATTTTCCTATGCTTGCAAACGTTTCTAAACAAAATTATGATGAATACCAAAAAACATATGACACTTTGTCAAAAATATTCAGTAAAACAGAAGGTATGGATTTATTCCTTATTGGAGGGATTTCTACTGCAATTCAAACTAATAGAGATTTATATAGGCAAAATAGTGATATAGATATTATGTGTAGAGAGGAACAGCTACAAACTTTGATAAAAACTTTACAAAAAGCAGGATATAGTGTTGATGATAGACGTGGTATAAAAACAAGAAATACTACAGATATTGATGGACAATTTCATGCAATTGATCATGAGCTAAATGCAGATAATGAAAATGAAAAATTACTTGGAATTGGAATATTTACATATTCTGTTAAGGGAAACAATGTAATAACACATTCATATTCATATCATGAAAAAGAGAAAAGGGTAATCGGAATAGAAAAAGTAATGCCCAAAGAATTATTTTATTTAATGTATAATGATAATGTTGTTGATTATAAAGGAATAAAAATTAAAACACAATCAAAAGAATATATATATTTAACTAAAAACAGAGGAAAAAGAGAAAAAGACAAATTAGATTCATCTGTTATAGAACCAACATTAGATGATAAATCTAAAGAAAAAATAGTAAAAATTAGAGAATTAGAATCAAAAGTAAAAAAATATGAATTACTATATAATAAAGATGGAAAAGTAGAATCAAGACAAATACTTCCTTCATTTGAAGATAAAGTTAATTCTTTTTTAAATTCTTTATATATAAATAGTTCAACCAAAACACCAACACAAATAGTAAAGGATGTATTACAAAGTGAGCAGTATAGTAGATTAATTATTGAGCATCCTGAAATTAATTCATTAATAAATAAATGGAAAGAAAAAACTAATCATTATACATATAGAGACAAAATAAGATTAATTACTATTGATTATTCACAAAAATTGCAAGGCTTTGATAGAAAAGCAATAGGTAATGCTTTAGATTTTTTACAAAGAAGATATCAAAATCATGGAAAAGATAATAATGACATTGAATTAGAACCTGAAGCATCTAAAATATTTGAATTAATGACAGAATACGGACAAGCAATAAAAAGAATTTTTGTTGATAACAATATTTATATTACACATATAACCAGTATAGCTCCTGAACAATTAGAAGGTGGAATATTAAGAAGGTCTATTGATATAGCTAATAATTATGAAACAGAAAGAGTTAATGGTGTATTTGCTTCTTCTTCCCCAATTGATGGAAATAATCCTTATATTGCTCGTAATAGTTCAGGAATGATTAGATTAGGGAAATCAACATATATTTATGGAAGTGATAATATTGAAGTAACTCAAGATTCAGAAGGTAAAAAACATGCCATATTAAGACAGCCAAATTATATTTATCATATTAATCCTGATAGATTTAATCCAGTATGTAACTTAACCATTGACCAAAGAAGTCATGAGCCTATTTTTGAATTTTCAGAAGAATGGATTTCAGATTTAGAAGTTGATATATCAGACCATAGTCAAGTTAGAAACATTGAGCAAGTCAAAGATGTAACAAGTTTATTAAAACACTATACAATTTTATGTGATACACAAAGTCAGAGAATTGGTATGAAGGCTATACATTCTAAAACTAAAGATAAAGCATTAAAGTTCATTGCAATGAAAATAAAAGATGGCAGTGTTAGATATATAAATCAAGAAACTGGAATAAATGATAGAAATTTATCAAGTATTGAAAGATAAAAATTATACAGATATAAATTTTAGGGTGAGTAAAATAATTTTATTCACTCTTTTACTAACTAACAGAATATATACATAAATAAAATAAGAAAGAACCAAACAAGAACAATTTTGTCCATATTTTAGTTCTCCCTTATTGTTTTTTATCTACCTACTTTTTTACAATATTTTTCCATCATAGCTGCAACTTCTGCTCTTGTTGCCTTTCCTTTTGGATTTAATGTTCCATTATCATTTCCTGTAATTACTCCTGCTCCTACTGCCCATTTCATTGAGTTTACTGCATAATCTGATATTTTTGATGCATCTGAAAATTTCTTTAAATCATTTGTTGCTGATACATTTTTTCCTTTATATTTTGCATATCTATTTAATATAACTGCTAACTGCTCTCTTGTTATATTATCATTTGGTCCAAATTTTCCTGTATTATATCCAGCTACTACTCCTTTATCTGTTGCCCATTTTACTGCTTTATAATAAAATTGTTTGCTATCTTGTACATCTGGGAATTTTGGTTTACCAGATATAGATGGTTCTCCTTCCATTCTGTAAAGAATAGTTACTAGCATTCCTCTTGTCAAATTATCTTGTGGTGCAAATGTGGTTTCATTGTAACCTTTTATTATATTGTTATTATATACATATGATACTGCATCAAAATACCATTTTGTTATTGGAATATCTTTAAAAGGTATAGCAGATACTTTGGTATTATCTAATATACATACTAAATTTGAATCATCAGGAGTTTTTAACCAAGCACTTCCATCTGTTCTTAAAAACAAATAATATAATTTATCATTTATACTCATTTCTGAAACAAATTTTAAATGAGTCATCTCTCCCCCATAATGTGATAATGCAGCTGCCCAATAGTTTATTAATTCTGTGCTTCCTGTAATAGATTTATAAGTTACAGGTACTTGATAGTCATCATAAATAAATTCAGAAAAATCTTTCTCATAATAAATTATAAAATCATTAAAATGTCTATAAAGATCATTTCCTACAGAAAAATATGAATAACCAGCTCCAAAATAATATCCATGATCTATTTTTCCATCATAAACTTTCATTCCTACTAAATCATAAGTTTTACCATCTTTATAGTAATATAAAGAATCTATTAATTCAGTTACTCCTGTAGCAATCTTCTCTGTTTTCCAATTATTATTTTCAAAATCTATAGAATATAATTCATTATTTGTAGTTAAATATGCTGCTTTTAATGTTGAAATTCCTACATCTTTAATATTATTAAGAGTGATTGAAGTTTTATTTCCTTTATCATCAGAATTTACTACTCTTGCTTTATTACTATTTTTATAAGTATATATTGTAGGAGTATAATGCCCATAAATGTATTTGGCAATATTAGTATCTACTTTTTCCATTTTTTGTGTAGGATTATTATAATTAAAACTATATAAATTACCACTAGCTGTTAAAACATGATCCCAATACAATACTGCCGGTTCTGTATTTGTTTTTAATGGTGGATCAAAGTATGAAACATTGGCTAATAAATTCACTTCATCATCATTAGAAATATTATCATCTGTAGCATTTACTACTGTTGATAATGAAATCAAAAACATACTAACAATTAATAAAATACTTATTATTTTTTTATCTAAATTATTCATAAAAAAAACCCCCTTTATGTGCAAATTATATATATTTTTTAATTTATTGTCAAGCTATAAAACATTCTTATTTATCATATAATATATTAGTTTCTATCTTTTACGGGCGCCCGATGAATGCCCCTACATTATATATTTAAATTTTATTTTTTATGTTTTGCGGGCGTCCGATGAACGCCCCTACATTATATATTTAAATTTTATTTTTTATGTTTTGCGGGCGTCCGATGAACGCCCCTACATTATATATTTAAATTTTATTTTTTATGTTTTGCGGGCGTCCGATGAACGCCCCTACATTATATATCTAAATTTTATTTATTCATATTTTGCGGGCGCCCGATGAGAGGCTGTTGAAAAAGTGCAAATTTTTTGTAAAAATTATGTTTACCAAAACTGAATCCCTATTTTATTCAAAAATGTCATATAAAGTGGAGATAAATTTATAATTTTATATTAAATCTAAAGCAAAAGTGGGGATAAAAAATTTGTACTTTTTGTAAAATTTAAAATAATCGACTTTTTCAACAGCCTCCCCAATGAACGCCCCTACATTATTTAAATTTTATTTTTTATGTTTTGCGGGCGCCCGATGAGCGCCAATAATATTCTTCATCATATTATTTTATTTCAACCATAATATATTTCCTTTATTATTTTTTAAGATATTCATATACTTTATATAAATCAAATTTCATATCATTTACAACTCATTTTAGATAAAAAATTTCTCTATAATTTTTGGCAATTCTTCTACTGAATTTATATAATATTTTGTTTCCAAATTATCTCCAAATCCGTATCTTGCCTGAATAAAAGGAATATTAGCTTCATTTGAAGCTTCCATATCTTTTTTTGTATCTCCAACATAAACTGCTTTTTCTATGTCATAATCTAAAATAACTTTTTTTATACCATCAGCTTTGGATATATTTAATTGACTTGCTGCAATATAATCTGTAAAATATTTTGACAAACCAGAAGTTATAAAAAAAGCTTCTATATATTCTTTATGACCTGTATTACTTACTATAAATAGTTGATATTTTTCAATTAATTTCTTTAAAACGTTTTCTAAATTTGTATATATATTTCCTCCATGTTCTCTTATATTTCTAATAGTAACTGCTGAAATTTCATTCATAAGTTCCAAAGATTCTTCGAGTTCTAAATATGGAAAATATAATTTTGCAACTTCAAATTTATTAAGACCAAATACACTGCGAATAGTATTTATATTCACTTCTTTTAGATTATGTTTTTTTATAACCTCATTAACACTTTTATAAGTTTCATCTGTTACTTCCCATAGGGTTCCATCTAAATCAAAGATTATTGCATCTTTTTTATTAGTTATTAATTCTATAACTTTCGGTAATTTTACTAAACCACTCTTTTTTCCCATATGTCCTATGTCTTTCATTGGTATAGAAACAGAGTTTATGTCTTTACAAAATTGTTCCAATAGCTCAAGTGGCACTAAATGATCGCTATCACTATATATAGAAAATCTAATTTTTATTAATTCTTTTGCATTATTTAATTCTTCGTCTGTTAAAATTGTTAATTTTACTTTTTCATTTAATACATCTTTTCCTTTATTAAAGAATTCTTTAGAAAAACCTGCTAAACTTATATAAGTACCAATTTTAAATTTATTTTTAGATATATATTTTAAAAACATAGGATTTCCAATTGAATGAGCTACTACAATTAAATCTTCACTAAAACACTCTCTATATTTTTCAAAAACTTCAAAATAACCTTCTACAGTTATATTTTCTCTAATTGGGAAATCTGGCATTATTACATTATAATTTAACTTTTCTAATTCTTCTTTAAAATATTTAAATATTTCTGGTAATCCATTAAAACCATGAATCAATAAAATATTTTTCATTTTTATCTCCTCTTTTAAAATTTTTTAATATATGTCTTTTTCAAGAAAAATTATGTTTAATTAATTAACTCTTCTGTTGGTTTATAATTTTTAAAAGCTTCATTAATAGCTTTTTCTTTTTCTTCTTCTGAAAAACTATTTAAAAATTTTGTCTCAGGCATTGTAAATTCATTAGTTTTATATCCATAATCTGATAATTCATAAGCAGTACCTGATTCGATTGAATTTGACTTTTCTTCAAATCCATTTTTAGTTGAAATCTCGACTATTGCTGTATCATATGAAACACCTTTATGTACTGCCTCATAAGCATAATCGTCTGTATCTTTATTATATCCTACTTTTATATATGGACCTGACCATAACTCATAAACTTCTTCTACATTATTATTTTTGATTCCAAAAATCAAATAAGGTTTATTTGCTCTAGGTCCACCTTCCATACCATCTTGATATATTAGTTCAGGAACTCCATCAGTATTTAAATCTAAAAAACTAATTGAAGGTTCGTAATACATTACATTAAATTCTTGTAAATTATTATTTAAAATATACTCTTTATAAATTTTTTTCCATTGTACATCATTATCAGATGTGTTAGATACTTCTTTAACTTCATCTTTCTTTAATTTATTAAATTTTACTAAAGTCCATTTTCCATTTATTTTTACCCAAGCATTTTCATTATGAATATTTTGTGCTTCTTCAAATTCAGAATCAATTACTTTTTCGTTTTTCTCGTTTATGAAAAAGTATTTACCATCTTTTGATACAGCAGAATAACCATCAGCTAATAAAGTCGCAGAATCATAAGTAGGTTCAATAACTATTTTTCCATTAGTTACATCAAAAAATCCATATTTTTCATTATCAATTGAACATGGAGCAAGTGTAGTACCTAATTCCTTAAAATCTTTTATAGTATTTGATTGATCAAAACTGCCAAGATATGGATCATATTCATATACTTCAGTATAAATTTCATCTTTTTCAGGATTATAGTAAAATTCGCTTCCTCCACCATGCCCACTAATTGAAACTTCTGTTACTGTATAATCATCAAAATCTATTTTATAATGTTTTTCTCCAATATAACCATATATGTAATCATCATCCATATTATCCAAACAATTATCAAAAAAATCATATTTAGGTTCTATAACTACTTTTCCTGTTGTGTTGCTAATTAATCCATACTTTTCTTTAAATTTTATAACAGAAATTTCATCTCTATATTTTTTTGGATAAACAGTAAAATACATTGATATAGGTTCTTGTAATTCCATTATTTCTGCACCTTCATATGTTTCATCAAGAGTTGTTATAACAGAATATAAAGATTTTTCTTCATCATTTTCTTCTTTAATATCTTCTTTCTTTTTTTCGCAACCTGTTAATGAAAATAAAATTATTATAAGTAGAGATATAACGCCTAAATTTAAAAATTTCTTTTTCATATTTAAACACTCATTCCTTCCTAAATCACAAATATGGTTTGTAATTGTTTTTTTACCTTTTCCTCTATAAAAAATCTCAAAAGAATTATACTATAAATAAAAAAAAATGTATAGATTTTCAAATAAAAATTTAAAATCCATTCATTATAAAAAAAGCCAATATTTATATGCGGGCGCCCAATGAGAGGCTGTTGAAAAAGTGCAAATTTTTTGTAAAAATTATGTTTACCAAAACTGAATCCCTATTTTATTCAAAAATGTCATATAAAGTGGAGATAAATTTATAATTTTATATTAAATCTAAAGCAAAAGTGGGGATAAAAAAATTGTACTTTTTGTAAAATTTAAAATAATCGACTTTTTCAACAGCCTCCCCAATGAGCGCCCCTACATTATATATTTGAATTTTAATTATTTATGTTTTGCGGGCGTCCGATGAACGCCACTACATTATATAATTAAATTTTATTTACTAATGTTTTGCGGGTATCGGATGTGTGCCAATACATTTTATATAATCAATAAAAAAACTCACTCTTACGAGTGAGAAAGGTACACCTTTTTTCCTGCTACATCAGAAACCAAGAGTTTTCAGTAAAGCTACCTCTTCTGTGTAGGTAGCCCAAAATACCGTTCTAGGAATTAGCTCCTCATAGTCTTTTGATTCGTCATCTACAAGGAAGTAGCACTTCCGATTAGAAACCTCATCGGAAAAATCTGTTTCCAGATGCAAACCATCAGGGATAACCAACTGATGAAGAGCACCCTCGTCAAAAACGATGCTTCCATCAAGTGTAACCCACGGATTAACCGTGAAAATTCTTGAAACATGGAACTCGTTAATGTCGATAAACCTTTGGACCTTTTCATTGAATGTTGTAGCCATTTTATTTTCCCTCCTAAAAATTATTTTACATTTGGTTGACACAGACTACAATGAAAAACTGAGTAAAAATAAAAGTTTTTCAACATTTATTATACCATAAAAAGCCTAAGCTGTCAAAAAATCATGCCTTAAGAAATATTTCATTTATATATTATTTTTATATTTATTACCAACCATATTCACTATATTTGATATTATCTTTATAGTTTTGTATTGCTATAATTCTATCATCAACAATATTAGAAGGTAAATCATTTATATTAATCCATTTTAATTCTTCATTTTTTTGAGGTTCATTAATAATGGGTTCCCCCATCCATTTATTTGCTTTAAAATATCCATTGTAATAAATATATCCATTTGAGTTTTTATGTATCATACAAACAAATTCTAAATCTTCTTCTTTTATATCTATATTAAGTTCTTCTTTTGCTTCTCTGCACATTGCATGTTTCATTGATTCATTTGCATCTACATGTCCTGAAGCAGACAAATCATAAAAACCATCACAATATCCTGTATTCTTTCTTTTTTGAAATAAAATTTCTTCATCATTTCCATTTTTTCTTGTTAATAACAACATTACTGCCGAAAAACTTTTAAATCTTTCACTCATTCTTAATTCTCCTTTTTTTGCTATAATTAATTATCCATTTAAAAGGTACACACTAAAATTCAAATATGATGCAAATAAAATCCAAATTAAATATGGTATTTGTAGCAATCCAGATAATTTATTTTTATTATAAAATATTTCAATCATTTTAGCAACCAAAATAACTAAAAATACAAGCCATATAAAAGAAAATAATCTCCATTTAAATACAAAGAAAAATATAGACCACAATGCATTAACTGCTAGTTGAAGATAATATATAAAATTTGTTTTTCTATCAATTAATCCTTTGCTTTTTAAAATTCCATATGATACACCCATTAATATGTATAAAATAGTCCACACAATAGGAAATACAATACTTGGTGGAGAAAAAATTGGTTTTTGTAGACTATTGTAATCTATAAATTTAGAAATAATAACTCCAACTATTCCTCCAACAATAACTGGAACCAGTATTGATTTAATATAAATTTTTACTTTATTCATAATCTTACACCCCTATATAATTATATTAAATATGGGTATATATAGAACTTTTTATATTATAGGAAATTTTCCTCAAATTAAGATATGAGCTTATTATTTTTTATAAGCTCATATCTTTCACTACATATTCTTTGATTTTTTATAAATTATTTTATCACATATTGCAATTACAGAAGGTAATAAAAATAAAATTAAAATGGTTGAACAAATTGTTCCTTCAGAAATTGTTTTACATATCTGTGATGTGATAGCTGAAGAAAAATGTCCCACAATCAATGTAACTATTATCAATATCGATGCAGATGTGCCTATTGTATGAATAGACTTATTATAAGAATTTATAACTGCATCTTTTATCTTCATTGTTCTTCTATGTTCAATATAATATGAAGTATATAAAATTGCATAATCTATTGTTGCTCCCATTAAAATACTTTGAACAATTAGAAGTGCTATAAAGTAGACCCCTTCTCCAGAAAAAGATAATATTCCCATTGTCATATATACTGCACATTGTATAGTTAATACTAAAATTATAGGAATAATTATTGATTTAAATGTTATAGCTACAACAATAAAAATTAATATCATTGTAAGAATAGTAATAAAATTCAACTCTCCACCAAAACTTTTGCTCATTTCATAAGCCATTACAGAATTTCCTGCTATATAAACTTTATCTCCAAATTTATCTTTCAATTTTTTTATAAAATCAAATGTTTCCTCTGATTCTGGATCAAATTTTGTATTTATAACAATTCTTGAATAATTTTCTCCTATCAATAATTTTTTAGAATCTGATATTTTTTCTTTTGCATCAATAATATCTTTCCTCATATCCTCTTCAATAAAATCATCAAATCTACTATCTTTTAATATTGTATCATTTAAATAATTTATAAATTTTTCTACAGTAAGAGTCCAATTATTGTTATATTCATTGTTACTACCATAATAAATATATACTAACTCAACCATATCTTTATCTAAATCATCAGCTAAATTACTTAAAATAGCGAAAATTTCTTCTTTTGAATATTTAGTTTTATTCAAACTTGCATTTATAATTCCATTTATAGTATTTACTTCGCTTTTTGCTTCATCTGTAAAATTATTAGCATACTCAACATTCTTAATTACATCATTGGCTAAAAAATTAACAAAATCTTTTGTTGACATAGTAGGATTAACATTTACATATTTTGTATAATATAATCCATACAATAATTTTAAGTCTGATTCATTTATATCCAATAAATTGCTAAGTTCGCTACTATTATACTTCTTATTATTTATTACCCCATTTATAACAGATTGAACTAAGTTTAAATCTTTAATCATATTTTGATTTAAACTTCCTGATAAAGTAGCATCATTTTTATGACTTAATATAAAATTAACCATTTCTTGTGGAGTTAACTCTAAACTACTATTATTTATTGTATATAATGTATATATGTTTTTACTACTAGAACTATCAATCCCAATAAATTGAGCTAATTCATTATAAGAATAAGATTGATTATTCATAGAGCTAGACATAATATTAAAACTTAATTGTAATTGAGTTAAAGAACTTGCATCAATAGAACTGCTAATATTCTCATTATCCTTATTTTCTATAATCAATTTCACAAAATCGAAAGGTGTAATATTCCAGCTTCCTGTATTATTTTGAACCATATCTGTTAGTGCATATAATTGACTTATTTGATTTAAATTCATACTAAGTAATTTAGACATTTCAGATTCTGAATATTGAATTTTATTCTGAGAAACACTATCATCAATTATTAGTTTTAAAAGTTTCAAATTATTCATATTTTTTTCATCTATAATTAAAGCTGGCTCATCTTTACTATCTTTAGTAGTTGATAAATTACTTATTATTAAATTTAAAAAGTCTTGAGGAGAAATAGCATAATTATCTGGAAGCCCCATGTACAAATATATATTTGAAACAAGTCCTGGACTTACATTATCAAAAATTGCAGATAGTGAGTTTTTATCCATTTTTGTAGTATTAATGTTTTTTTCATTTTTTGCAAAAAATGCTAAATTCTCTAAACTACTTATATCTGTACCCTCTAAATATTTTGTATTATTTTTAATATATACAATATTATTTATAAACTCAGAAATACTCATCTTTTTTCCATAATCTATATTACTATATTTTAAAAATAATAACTGCTTTACTGAATTTTCATCTATTTTAAATAAATTAAATAACTCAGAAGAATTCATATTTTTAGTTATAATATTTAAGTTACTGAAAGTATTTAACAGATTTATACTGTTTATAGTTTGATTATCAAATAAATTTGTATATTCTGGATTTTTCAACACATCATTTAAAACAAAATCTGAAAATTCGTGAAGAGTAAGTTTTGTTTGTATTTCATTTAAACTAATATAATATTTATAAAGTGAATCAACAATATTTTTATCGATACCAAATAATACAGCTATTTCATCACTTCTCATTTTCTTTTGAATAATTGATGAATTAGTAAAATTTGACAATTTTTTTATATTTGCTCTTTGAGTATTATCAATTTTACTAGAATACTTATTATTTGTTAAAACATCGTTATTCATGAAATTTATAAATTCATTTAGACTAATTTGTACATTATTATTTTTAGAATTGTAATAAACTAATATATCGTCAATACTCTCTTTATCTATCCCAAGAATATTTGATAATTCACTTGAAGTTAATGGTTTACTAAATAAAGTTTCATTTGTAAAGTTTTCTAATTTATCTACATTATTTTTAATATCTTCATCTATATGTTCACTCATCTCTTTATTATTGTAAACATCATTTTTTATAAATGAAACAAAATCACCAAAAGTAATTCGATTATTTTCATTTTGATTATAATAATTATAATACAAAATTTGCAATAAATAATCTTCAATAGTTACATCTGCTCCCAAATCTTTTAATTTATCATTTAATTCGTTATATTTTAATTCTTGATTAATAGTATTTCCATAACCTAATACTTCTTTAACTTTATCAACATCTTCTATATCACTCAATTTTTTTGCAATATTTTCTTCATCTTCATTTTTATAAACAATTGCAATCTGATTATCTTCTTTAAATATCTCTGATATTTTATCAGACTGTGAATCTGTATATAAAATATCCAAATTTCCTTTTTCTATAAAACTAAATAAAAAAACTAATACAAAAATTGGAACTGATATATATCTAATTTTGTAACTAAATTTTCCTAATCCATCTAATTTTATATGGGGACTTTTCTTTTTAGTTTTTGCAATTAATTTATCAAACATTAATATTAATGCTGGTAATACAAAGAAAATACAAATTAAACTAAATAACACACCTTTTGCCAAAACTAAACCTAAATTTCTACCTATTTTAAAACTCATAAATACTAAAGCAATAAGTCCCACTATAGTTGTAACTGAACTACTAGAGATAGACTTAAAAGCATTGTATAAAGCTTTTTTCATTGCTTCTACTTTATCATCTTCATTTTCTCTTTCTTGTCTATATCTATTTATAAGCATAATTGAATAATCCATAGATAATGCCATCTGTAATATTGCTGAAATTGAACTAGTAATATTAGATACATTATCCAAAAAAATATTCGTTCCTTTATTTAATAAAACTGCCATTAAAATAGTAAATAGAAATAAAATTGGTTCAACATAAGACTCACTCATTATAATTAAAATAATAAATGCACACCCTACAGCTAAAACAATAATCCACATAGGAAGTACTGGATTATTTCTTTGAGAAATTGCACCACTTGTATATGTTTCATAATCATTATATTTTTCATCAATATTTTCATATACTTCTTTTGCTATTTCTGAGTCTTCTGCATCATCAACATTAACAACATAAAGAGTATAATCATCTTTATTATAATCTTCACTATTCTCGTAGTCTACAGAACTAACACCATTTATGTTTTCCAATTCGTTATGAATTTTATCTTTTTCATCTTCTGACAAACCTTTAAACATTAAATTTAATGAGCTTTCTGTTTCATCAAACTCATCTTCCATTATGTCCATACCAATTCTCGTTTCTGATGAATCTGGTAAATATTTTGCTATGTCATAATTTATATTAACATTTTTTGATGCTATAATAGCAATTACTGAAAATATTATAAATATAAATAATATAAAATTTCTATATTGAACAATAAAATCAGTAATTTTTTTCATACTTCTCACTCTCCTTAAAATTATAAATTTGAACTGTTAAATTATTTATTCATACTAAATCCTATCAATATTAGTAAAACTTTTATATACTAGGATGTTTAGAATTTTTTCCAACATATACAATATTACTATATTTTTATTTAGAAAGCTAGGATAAATTTACCAAATTTGTATAAATTTTGACACTTTGACATTAATTGTATAAATTATCTTTTAATTACTTTAAAAATATGATATAATATTTAAAATTATGAAAGGATTGATTATATGAAAGTACAAGGATTAAACTCATCATCTCGAAAAACTCAAGAGCTTATTAAGAAGACTTTTGCCGAACTTATTAATGAAAAGAAATCATTAAACAAAATTACTGTTACAGAATTAGTAAAAAGAGCTGATATTACTAGAGGTAGTTTTTATACTCATTATGATGATATATATGATGTAGCAAATGATTATCAACTAGAAACAATCGAATTATTAGTTAGTGAAGATAATATTTTATATGATAAAAAAGATATTATAAATTATTTTGATGATATTATTTTATGTTTAAAAAGAAATGAAAAAATATATAAAATGCTTTTATCATCTGCAGATTCAATAATTTTTCTAGAAAAGTTAAATAAAATGGCTAGTAGAAAAATTTTATATGCTTTAAGAAATTATTCTTCTAAAAATCCATATTTAGAATTAGATGTATATTTTTTTATGGATGGAATTATGGCAGAACTTATAAAATATTTCAAAAATCAAAGTGATTATACTCTAGATGAATTAAACGAAAATTTCAAAAAATGGTTTGAGAAAATTTTTAATTAAATTTTTTCAAACCATTTTGGATTTTTATAATTAAATTATCTTTTTTTGTTTTTCTTAACTGTTCTTGTTTCTTTAAAAAAATCTATTCTATTTTTTACAATTTGTAAAGTTCTTTTTATTGGATTTTTAATATGTTTTACCTGCGCCCATTGCCTATTTTTAAACTTTCCCCAAGAATATGAAAACCAATGTATAACATATGTATTTTGTGTTATTAAATCCATACTAAATCTTTTTCCCCCTCCTGAATCATAAGGAGAAAAATAATCTTTTGGAAAAATTTCAATTTTTTCTTTATCTTGATCTGGTAAATTATTATAAATTTTTGTCATTATTACTGGGATGATATAATCTTCAGAATTCATAATATCAGACTTGTAAAAATCATATATTTTTTTAATAAACCAATTTCCCTTTTCTGCAGCAATAAATCCAGTTCCAATTTGTTTATTAACAACATCTATTGTACATTCTTCATATCCTAAAACTAATTCTCTGTTAAGTAGTGGATTAAGTGATTTTACTGCCTGAACATCTGTATCTATATATATTCCACCATTTTCATATAATATTTTTATTCTCAAATAATCTGCCATAAATGCATATAAATTACGTTTTCTACACTCTGCAAAATACTTACTTTCTTTTGAAATTTGATCTAAATCTAAATTATTTTCATTCCACTCTATGAATTCATATTCCGGCATTTTATCTTTCCATGTAAGTAAACAAATTTCAGTAAGTTTATCTTTTGGCTTTCCACCAAGCCAAATATAATGGACCACTTTTGGTATCATATAAACTTCTCCTTTAAACCATTTCTAAACTCTGCTCTTCATATTTAGCATATTTTTTCATAATAAATTCAAAATTATTTTCTCTATAATCATTCCAAAATTCTTCTCTATTTTCTGGCTGTACTGAAGGAGCTCTTAAATTATGTTGTTTATAATTATCGAAAACTTTAATAAAATCAATTTCGTCTTTTATATTTTCAACTATAGTTTCACCTTTTTCTGTATTTACTAAAACTAAAGAAACGCCATCTTCATCATAAAATTCATAATTTTCTTCTTGGATTCCCCAAAAATCTCCTATTGTAATATCAGAAATCCTATCCATATTACTAAAACTACAATTAAAACAACTTGGTCTTAATATATGATGAGAATAAAATAATTCAGTAAAGTAATTTGTAGAAAGTTTTTTGTTTTGAAAAGTTAATGTTTCCTTATGAGTACTCCAACCAAAACTTTTATCTCTAAAATCAACATGTATTATTTTATCATTTTCTTTTTCTTCCATAAAATCAATATATTTTTTATAAATTAAAGGGCTAGGTACACCATGACATATTATATCACAAGTATATAAGTTTTCTGTATTTTCGTTCTTTAATATTGTTTTTAAACCTGCTATTTCACAAGATGTTCCTGAAAATAATACTTTTTTTCCATTATTTAAATCTTCTTTTACTTCACGATACACTTCTTTTAAATTACTTTTTACATATTTAGAACCCTTAAATTTATTTACATCTTGTTTAGTTATAGCTCTAGTATGATAAACTTCAAGATTATCGCCTAATATACATCCATATACTACTCCGTTTTCTTTCAATATATAATTTGCGATAGCTATAAACATTCCACCTGATCTACTTGATTTTCTCTCATCTATGTCTTTTATTTTCACTCCTAAAATATCTCTGGGTAACTTTGCATGGTCAATATTTTCTCTCTTAAATGCACATAATTTAACGCATTTACCACAATTCTTACATTTGTCTTGTAATATATATGGATATGAAAAACCCTCTTCATCTTCTCTCATTTCTATAGCGCCAAATGGACATATATCTTTACAAGCAGAACAACCACTACACATTTTTTTATCAATATAAATATTTTCCATACTTTGTCCTCCTTTTTTAGAAGATTCATATATTAATTATCTATTGCATTTCTTAAATAATCAATAGATTTTTCTTTTTCTTTTCTTAACCAATCATTTATTATATTGTAATCAATTTTCTCATTTAGCTTTTCTCCAATTTCTTTATATGACATACAATCTCTATTTTGTAAACCAACTCTTTCAATTAATTCTCTACTCTTAAAACGTCCATGTGTCATTGTAACAAATTGTTTATTAAATATAATAGAAAATATAGTTCCATGAAAAGTTTCTGATGTAATTGAATATTTTGCATTTTTCATATAGCTTAAGAACCTAAAAATATCTGATCCTATAAATTTATCACACCAATCTAATTCATATCCAACAGAATATAAAGATAATTTTTTAGATTTGGCAAATTCTATTATTGCATCTCTTTCCTCATCTTTAAAAGACCATCCATATATTAAAATAAAATCTTTCTCATTGCAGATTGGCATATATTTTTCATATGAATCAATTAAAAAAGTTGGATCTAATAATATAGGTGCATCAATTTTGGCAACTGTTTTTATAATATCTAATGCATGAGTATCTCTTGCTGATAAACTGGTAAAATTACTTAAATCTCTTGTCCCTTTATAATGATTATTAAATATTTGACCATTTGTTTTATTTGCACCTGGTGCATATGCTATTACTTTAGGTGAGTTTAAGTTATAACCTAAAAATTCGTCAATATGTTCAAAAGAAGGTTCTAATAAATTCCATATCTCATCACTTCCAACAATAATTGCATCATATTTATCTTCTTTTGGATTATAGTATTTTTCATTCATATTTAAGTATTTTCTCATTTCAAGAAACTCATCTGTTATTCTACCTTCATCATGTATTTGAGAATTTTCCAAGTTTAAAAATTCTGGATCATATCCCATATTTTTTAGTGTTTCTTGCATAGCAAATGCTTGCAATATTGCTCCCATATTACAAGCCTCGTTCAATGTGCATATTCCTATTTTTTTCAATTATATCATTCCTCCGTTTTAATTATACTTTTCATAAACTATAAGAGTTCTTTCACTTCCATCGTTTTTTATTCTATCAGGATTTTTTAGTGTTTCTTTTGTTTCTGCTTCGTTTTCAAAATATTGCATACATCCGTCTGAATAAGCAACAATGTATTTTGCATTTATTAATGGTACTTTATATATTTTAACAAAATTTATTGCAGAATCTTCACCTGTTAATGCTCCATACCCTACTTTTTCACCATTATATGTTACAATATAATTATTTCTTAAAGCACCTCTAATTAACAATCTATATCTAGGATCCATCCAATTATATTCACCAGATTTTAAATAGTCTTTTTCAAATTTTTCCATCCATTCATGATCATTTTCAGTTGAAAATATTTCTTTTTCATTTTCATCAAATACTTTTATGTAACAATCACCTATACCAAAACAAAATAAATTATCTCCTAAAATAATTCCGCCAACTGCTTCTGAACAAAATAAATCTTGTCCAATATAATCTATCTTTCTATTTTCATTAATTCTCCATACATCAGAATTTGCTTTTTTAATTGATTCTTTTACTGCATCTTTAATATCATTAAATTTTTCTTTATTCTCTTTTAGATATTCTACAAAATGATTTGATATTATCTTTGATGCTTCAAATGCACCACTAGGATTTGGATAATGATTTGCAATATACTCAGCTTCTTCTTTGGTTTTAGGATACGGTTTTATCTCTCCACCAATTAAATCTCTCGTAACACCATCTGCTACACAAAATATATTATCATCAAAATAAAAATAATCTTCTTCTGGAAATTTGATTTCATACTTTGTATAGATTTGATTTTGATATCTCTTAGAAAATTTAACTTTATACATATCCATTTCCTTTCATATTACTTCAATTCTTTGTTAATAAATTCATTATCATATATTGACATTTTAGCATAATTTTCTGAAGTTGGGAAAGACATTCTACTTTTTTCAAAAACTGAATATGACTTTCTCATTTCTTTTACTTCATTCATCTGTTTTAATGCTTCATCATATTTTCCATTTCTAATATTTGAAAATATTGGCATTAAAGTATCATTTGCTATAAAGACTTTTATATCATCAGCTAATGAAAAATACCAATTTAATTCGTTTAAAATTTCTTTTTTATCTGTATTAGATATTAAATCACTATCTATTATTTTGCATAATAAGTAAGCATTTTTCTTAGCATAATAATATCTGTAAAATCCCATTTTCTCATTTTTAACAAAATTATTATAAATAGATTTATAAACCAAATTTTGCTTTCTAAAATATTCTTTATCGCATTTATTTGATGTTGAGTTTGGATTATACCTGTAATCATATATTATTTTACTTGTATAATAACCTTTTTTAGATTTCATATAAACTAAAGTAGTAAAGTAATCATCTTCTGATGGTGGATTAACATCAAATTTTATTTTATTTTTATTTAAGAATTCTAAATTATATATTTTATTCCATGGTGTAGAATTCATTACAAAAAATGATTTTGTATAATCATTTATATTTAATTCAAATTCCTGATATTTTTCTGCATCAAAAGCTGGTTTTGGTCTTTTTTCATCATTTTCATCTATCATTATATAATTAGCACTTACATAATCTGCTTGTTTTTCTTCTGCTAAATTATACATTACCTCACATGCATCTTTTTCATACATATCATCTGAATCCAAAAACATTATATATTTTCCTTTTGCTATTTCCAATGCTGTATTTCTAGCTTTTGCTTGACCTTCGTTTTCTTTAATAATAACTTTTATTCTCTCATCTCTTTTTGCATATTCTTTACATATATCTGCTGATTTGTCTTTTGAACCATCATCAACCAATATAATTTCAATTTCATTTAGTGTTTGATGAATTAATGATTCTATTGATTTTGACAAATATTTTTCTGCATTATATATTGGCACTATTATAGATATCTTTTTTCCTTTCATTTTTATTAACTCCATTTCCTATACGTTAATTTACAACATATCTTTTACATTTTATAGCCATATTAAATATACATTATTCAGGAACAAAATAATTTTGACCGGTAAACATAAAATTATTATAGCACATTTAATTTATAAAAACAAGATATCAAAATCAAAATTATGTATAATCATCTAATTCAAAATTTTTCATGTTTTTAGCCATTTGTAAAAGGATTTTTTTCACTTTCATCTGTAACAATAAATTTTTTAAAATCCTTTTTATTTTTACCTTTAAAAGTTATATTTTCTATTTTAATAATTTTGTAAGTTATTGAAAAATATCCGACAGAAATTAGAACAACTATCACTTTCTTTAAAAACCAGAAATGTTTCTGTAATATTTTGCTTACAAAAATTTATAGAATCTTTTTTAAAAAAAGATTCTATATCCATATTTTTATTACATTTATATTCATCTAAAAGTTTATTGATATATATTTCAGCATTATCAACTTTTAGTATATCTTTTAAACTCAAAATCATATAGTTATTATTCATTTAACACCCTTTCAATATTTTTTCAATTTCTTTTTTAGCAGTTATTTGTTTTGATTTAATATCTTTATCAGCTTTATCAATTTTAGATTTTTTAGGTTTTGCCAATTTATCCAAAAATTCATTTCCCTTTTTAATAACTATATTATCAAATATACTTCTTGTTGCCATATAAATCAACTCCTTTATTATAGTATATGAAAAAAACAAATTATAAATCTATTTTTATTATAACATTTTATAATAATTTTATCAATCGTTATTTTGAATCATTTCTATTTCTTTGTGAAATGATATAAATAAGAACCATATTCTTGGCTTGCTATTTCTATTTTCCCCTTTTCTTTTAATGGAAGTAATAATCTTTGTATTAAATCTTCATCTGCATGTGATATAAAAATATATACACTATCATACCCTGATATAATATCAGTATCTTCTTTTATCTCTTTTTCAAGGATTTCATATTCAGAACTATATGATTCCTTATAAAGAAATTGTTCTAAGTTTTGTCCTAATATAGTATTTCCTTTTACATATGGTAAAAGAAAAATGCTCTCGTTATCAACCTTTTTTTTAAAATCACTATATGTAATTTTATAATTTGTTTCATATAAGTATACTGGAATAGCAAATCTATAAACATAAATCATATCATTTTCAGTAATATTTTGATTTAAATAATTAATATTTTTTGCTATTTGTTCTTGCTCTTTATAAACATGTGATGGAAATAAATTTTTGCAACCTTGCATTCCAGTAAAGCCTAAACATATAAATAATATTATATAAAATAACATTAAGAATTTATGTGGTATTTTATTCTTATTATTTACAATAATATTTTTTATACTATCACATGACAAAGCAGTAAAAATTAAAAGCATTAGTGTAAATGGCTGTAATAATCTATTTTGCATTGGATAAAAACCTAATGAAGAGGCAATTGCAAGTAAAAATAATGATAATACATATGGAATAAATATTTTAGATTCATCTTTTTTATTTTTTATAATTGTAATGAAATAGTATAAAAACAAAAAGCATATTATCACTTTAATAAATTTAAATTGATAATACGAAATAAATTCCATAATCATTTTATATATAAGTTTAATATCAGATAAAGATTTTGGAATTAATGGAAATTTAACTAAATCCCAATATTCTGAGCCTCCTGCATTATCAGAAGTTTTAGAAAGCCAAACAAAATAATTAATCAAAAAACTTAATAAAACAATTCCACAACTACATAATTTTATAATACAACTTTTTGATTTGTTTTTTAATGCTTTTTTAAAAAGGTCTAAACAAATAATAATCATACAAGCTGATATAAAAAATACTGCTGAAAATGAAAACCAAATTATAATTGAATAAATTAAAATGAGTTTCCAAAGTTCAATTTTATTTTCTTTATATCTTTGATAGCATAATAATACTAATAGGCAAAAGAAATTTTCAGACATATACTGTTTAAATTCGTTTCCATAAATTATATACATATCCAGTAATGAAAAAAATGCTGTAAATCCCAAAGCAAAATGTTTTTCAACTTTGTCTTTTAATAATAAATAAACTAACCCTATTGATGCAATTGATGTTATTAATGACCATAATCTAAGTACAGTTTCAGAAGTGCCAAATAATAAAGTAAAAATTTTTATAATATATAAATATCCTATAGGTGCACTCTGTCCCCAATCTAGAGGTTTTGAAACTAAGTTAAAAATATCTCTTGTACAAATTGAATTCGCTAACATTGCTTCATCTAACCACAAAGATCTATTATAAAAAAATGGTACAATATGTAATGCTATACCAACAATAATACATATATATAAAAAGTATGTAATATATTTTTTATTTTTGCCTATACTTATTTTATCCATTTTCATAAAATCCTCTCCCATATATTTTTTTATATAAATGTTTAATTCTAAAAGTCCGTTTTTATTTTCTAAATCCTTTCAAGGTATCTAAAACAAAATTAAATGTATCTATTTTAAAAATTATAGTTCCTAATATATAAATAATTCCACCTGATATTACTTGTAAAATCAATGTTATAATAATACCTAAATTTAAGAAATTCCAACAATAAACAATAGTTCCCATAATCACAGCCAAAATAATACTGGGTAAAATGTCTTTTAATTGTTGCAAATAACTATAATTTAGTAATTTTTTATTTGGCCATGTATTTATAATTTGACCTAAAACATTACTAACTAATAAACTATAAGCCATTGCCATTACACTTATTTTCATTGTAATAATTAACAAAATTATTCCAACGATTTTTTTCATTATTTCAAGTTTTAAAAATAAATCACTTCTTCCCATTGCCTTAATAGCATTTAAATTAGCTGTATGAATTGGCTGAAACAAATATGTAATACAAAATATAATTAAAAAAGGTACACAAGGTAACCATTTATCAGTTAAAATTAAACTTACTATATTATTACCACAAAATGCAAGTCCCATCATAAGTGGAGCCATAACATATACACTAGTTTTTATTGATTTACGTGTCATAGCTTTTACACGCTCTCTATTTTCTTGTTCTTTTGACATCGTAGGCAATAATACACTATCAATTGATGTATTTATGTTATTTGTAATTAAATTTGGAAATTGTTTTGCCTTATTATAATAAGCTAAATCAGATGAACTATAAAATTTTCCAATAACTAATTGTCTAATATCATTATAAGCTGTCTCAATTAAAGATGAGACCATTAATTTCCAACCATAAGAAAATAAGCCTCTTAGTCTCATAAAAGAAAATACTAATTTAGGTCTCCATTTTACAGTTATCCATAAAATCATTGTATCTATTGTTAAATTTACTAATTGTTGAGCAACCAAAGCCCATACACCACAACCATTTAAAGCCATTAAAATCCCAACTATAGCAGCTGTAATTGTTCCAAACAAAGTAGAAAAAAAGAATTTTTTAAACATCATATTTTTTGAAACATAAGCTTGTTGTATGTTTTTAACTCCAGAAATTAAAATTGTAATTCCCAGAACTCTTGTTAATAAAATCAACTCATTATTCCCATAAAAATTAGCTATTGCTGGAGCTGAAAAAAATATTATCAAATATAAAACTATGCAAAATAGAATATTTGTATAAAAAACAGTTGAAAAATCTATATCATCTGCATCTTTTTTTTGAATTAAGCTATTTCCTAATCCACTATCAACAAAAACTTGAAAAATTGTAGTAAATATAGTAATTAAAGCTACTGTTCCATAATCATTTGGGCTTAAAATTCTAGCTAAAACAACTGATACAATAAAGCCTACAAGCTGGGCTCCGCTTCTTTCAGCAAATCTCCATATTAAATTAGACATTACATTTTGTTTTGTTGTTTGTTTCATTTAATCCTCTTTCTTTTTATTACATTTTTTATAATCTTTTAAATAATTTTTAAAAGTATATTAGCTCCAAATTATATTTTTTATTTCACTAGATGTACTTACTTGTATATCAAGGATTTTTTTCACTTTATCAATAATATTATAACAATCTTCTTTAGTTCTTCCCTTAACTAAAATTGGACCTTTTCGTGATGATTTATCTTTTATAGATAATGTATGCATTCCTAATTCTATATTATCAAAAAATGCTTTATGAACACCTTCAATATTTTCTACTTTATCAATATTATCAAGCTTACTTACAACACCTTCTGGAGTTAAATAGCAAAAATATGCTGATGAACCTTTGCAAAGATTAATATCACTATTATCACTAATTCCAAGAACTTCTTTAACTAAAAGTTCATTAGCATCAACACCACAAGCAGTTGGAATTAAATCAGATGATATAAATACTCCTCCACCTCTTGCTGCAATTTCTACCAAATATATTTTATTTTCTTCTTCGTTATATAAATATTCAGCATGAGTTATACCAAATGGCAATCCAAAAGCTTTTATAAGCTTTTCATTTGTTTCTTTTAACATAAGTTCGATATTGTCGTTTGCAGAATTAGCATCAACAAAAACTGTAGCACAAGGAATAAAAGTTCCATCTATATTAAAATAATCCCTATGTCCAACTATAAGATTTTTAACATTAAAATCTTTTGTATATGCTTCCACTACATATTCCTTTCCATTAATAAATTCTTCAATAATAACTTCTTTTGAGTTAGAATAACTTAATGTATTGTCAAAATAAGAACAAATATCTTCAACAGAATTTACTTTTTGTACTCCTTGACTAGCTGCACCATCAACAGGCTTCATAATCAAAGGAAATTTTAAATTCTTACTTTTTAAATTTTCTTCTATTTTATCTAAGCTATTTATTTTTAAACACTTTGGGACATTTATTCCTGCTTTTTCTGCTTCATTTCTCATAATAAATTTATTAGTAAATTTTTTTGCAACTTCACATGAAATCCCTTTTAGTCCTAAATTTTCTGCGATATATGCTACAGTATACACTCCTGCATCTAACTGTTCAGTAACAACAGCTTCAATATTATTTTTTTTGGCAAATTCCAAAATAGATTTATAATTTTTTACATCTTCAAAAAATACATTATCAGCAATTTTTATTCCTGGATAATTACCATTAGGAGTAACACAAATAACATTACAACCATATTGATGGCACAAATTCATGACTGGAACTTGTCCCCTTCCACCACCAATAACTAATACGTTTTTCATTAATATTCTCCTTTCTTAAAAATATGTACTAAAATCATTTAAAAATTCATTATTGTAAATTTATATTTAACCATTCATTTGATTTATTCATAATATCGTCTAATTCCTTACGAGAATCAAATCTTAAGAATATATCGCCTAAAGACATATTAGCTCCAGTAAATGGTTTTACTATATCTCCTGGTTTTACTGATAAATCTACTAATTTAACATATTTATCTTTTATTTCTGAATCAATAGAAATCTTATTTAAAATTCCTTCTTGTCCAGGCCTTGAATGTACAATCATTTCACACCAATAACCATCTGTTGGTTTATTAGAAAATTCTAATAATGGTAAACCAACCGCATTTCTTATTTCATTTTCTATTAAATTCACTTCCATAGCCATTTGTTGTATTTCAGCAATTTTACATCCACCACCTCTAGGCGAAACTTCCATTAAATAAGCTTTTCCATCTATTCCAACACAGCTCTCGATGTTATATATACCTGTTCTCATTTTTAATAAATTCATTAAACGTTTTGTTTGCTCTGTTAAATCTTCTTGATACTTCTTTTCCATTGTAGATGGCCATATAATTCTAGCTGGTGTATATTTATTATCAGCTTCTGAATCAAAAAGTTGATCTGAATATGTTATAAATTCTAATTTACCATTAACAGTAAAAGCATCTGCACTTGAATGAAAACCTTTAAATGTAATAAAATCTTCTACTATAAAAGCACCATTATGAGATTCTTTAATGGCTATATCTATCGCATTTTTTAATTCATCTACTGTATCAACTCTATTAACACCTTTACTTCCAGCAGAATCAACAGGTTTAACAATCACAGGCCAATTAAAATACTCTATATCATTATATACCTTTTCTAAATCATGATAACTCTTTGAACGTGGAACATTAAAGCCATTATCTTCTAAAAAATTTCTAAATAATCCTTTGTCTTGTAATATACAAGTAGATTCATAAGAACCTTGAAATGGTAATCCTAATTTTTCAGCAACATAAGAAGCTGTAACAACACCCGGATCACAAGCAAATGAAATTATACCATCGATTTTTTCCTCTTTTGCGAATTTTAAAACGGCTTCTTTATCTATTATACTTATATTACAATATTCATCAGAATATTTATGAGCACTATTATTTGGTAAATAATCACAAGTAATTACATATATTCCTAATTTATGAGCCGTCTCTATAACGGGAATTATATATCTAGACCCACCAAGTATCAATAGCTTCTTCATTATACTTTCCTCCTCTTTATATTATTTTTTTAATATAATATCACATATTTTGTCTACATCTTCTAAACTTAAATCAGCATACATTGGAATTGTTAAAACATTATTTGAAATTCTTTTTGCAATAGGAGTTTCATTGCTATCATAATTATCTCTATAACATTCATAATCACTTATTAATGGATAAAAATATTTTCTAGTGTAAATATTTTCTTTTTCTAATTCTTTTTTTACATCATCTCTTGATTTTCCAAATATTTCTTTGTTAAATATTATAGGAAAATATGCAAAATTAGGAATAATATTATTTTGGACCTTTGAGACTGTAATCCCATCTATTCCGTCTAATCTTTCTAAATATCTATTATAAACTTTTTCTCTTTTTTTAATTTCATCATCAATATGTCTTAAATTACATATTCCCATAGCAGCACAAAACTCATTCATTTTAGCGTTTGTTCCGACCATATCAACACATTCTGCACCATTTATTCCAAAATTTTTTAATCTTTCTAAACCTATTTTTTTAGTATCATCTTTGTAGACTAAAGCTCCACCTTCAATAGTATTAAATACTTTTGTAGCATGAAAACTAAACATTGAAATATCGCCATAATTAGCTATGCTTGTCCCTTTATACTTTACTCCAAATACATGAGCACAATCATAAATAACTTTTAAATTATGTTTTTTAGCAATTTCATCAATTTTTTCTACATCACAAACATGTCCATAAACATGAACTGGAAGAATTGCAACTGTTTTTTCATTAATTAACTTTTCTATTTTATTAACATCTATAGTATAATCCTCTTCATTTATATCACAAAAAACAGGTTTTAAATTATTTTGAACTATTGCGTGTGTTGTTGATGAAAAACTATAAGGAGTTGTAATAACTTCACTTCCATCAGGAAAATCAAATGATTTTATAGCAATATATAAAGCATTATGACCATTTGTATATAATGAAATATTTTTAACTCCTAAATATTCTTTTAAATTACTTTCTAATTTTTTATGTTTTTCTCCCATATTTGTAAGCCATTTATTTGCAAATATAGGTTTTATTTCTTCTATGTATTCTTCTATTGTAGGCATAGAAGATTGCGTTACTAATATTTTTTTTGACATTTTATACCTTTCTATTATTTAAAATTTTTAACTTTTTTTAAATCTATTTAAATATTCTTATTAAATATTATACAATATATTTTTCTTAAATACTCTGAAAACCTATATCCAAATAAAAATACAAAACCTTTATATATTTTGTTTTTCATAGAAAAATTACTAAATATTTTTTCTAAATCATAATATTCTTTATTTATATCTTTATTTAAACATTTTTCTAATTGTTTATCAAATTCTTCACAAATTATATCCCAATATTTATCTAATTCTATATTATTTTTTACAATTATTTTTTTATTATATAATAAAACTTCATTTATATATGTTTCTAAACTCTTTTTATTATTTAAATTTGCTACTAAATATGGTTTTTTACAATCTTCTATAAAGCCAATTACTTTTCCATTATATACATCCATAGCTATAGTTGGTATATTTATATTAGCTGTTATTCTTGCACTTCCAGCTCCTGATATAAATAAATCACATTTTTTCAATGCATTCAATGGTATAGGCCACATATATCCAGAAATATAATAAGTTATATTTTTATATTTTTTTAACATGTTTTTTATTTGTTTTATTGTGTTTGAAGGTGCACCTCCAAATAAACATATTACAATTTTTTTATCAGAATGATCTTTAGAAAACTTACATAAAGTATTAATTATATTGTTTACATATACTTTTTCTAATCTTCCAACTATACCAATGGTATAATCGCCTTTTTTTATTTTTTTTGAAAATTCATTTTCATAGTCTTTTATAGAATTAGTACAATAAGCTTTAAATGAATAACATTCATCATCTTTAATATCTTCATATTTTTCAAAATATTTTTTCATAACTATTGGAGAAATACAAAATAATTCTCTCCTTAATCTTTTAAATTTCCAAAAATCTATTACATCTCCGTTTATTCTTTCATTATGTTCATCTAATAAATATATTACATGTTTTGCATTTATTTCTTTTGCTAATAATTCACCCCAATATGCCGTAAAATCTGTACCTGTTTCAATTATGATTTCTTCTGAATTTAAATCTATTTTTTTTATTAATTGTTTTAAAAATTTATTTCTAACTTTTTTTGGAAAACCAAATGGATTTCTATGTATAAAAGAATAACATTCATTTGAATATTCTTTTAACCCATCTATATAAACTTTTCCTTGATTAGTTGGGAATAAAATAACATTCCAACCTCTTTCTTTAAGAAAATTTATTTTATTACAACCATATATTGGTCCACCTGAAATAAAATTAGCAATACCAAACATCATAATATATGTTTTCATTACAATACCTCTATATAAATATTTTCTATATTTCCTTAATATTCTGTTTATTGTTTTTATAAAAAACATTTTCACAAATTTTTATTAGTTTTTCTGATTGAGCTTTCCAAGTGATACTATTTATATCTATTGATTGTAAAATTCGATTATGATTAGGATTCTCATGAACAATTTTTATTTTTTCTATTATCTCGTTAATATTATGAGGATCATTTATTATATCATTTTCACTTAATTTCATTATTGAACTTGCACCTGTATTTTTTGACATAATAATATCACAACCACAAAATAAAGCTTCTATTATAGCTAATCCAAACGATTCTACTTCTGAATTACAAATACCAATATTAATATTATTTCTTAACTCGTTATAAAAAGTATCTTGATTAACATGTCCATGAATCTTTAAAAAAGTATAAGAAGATAAATCTTCATTATTCTCATAAAATCTTCCAAAAACATGTAATTCCACATTTTGACCTGAATCTATCATAACTTTAATAGCTTTACATACTTCAAGATTATTCTTTTGATTTCTGTTTCCACCAAATACAGCAATAATTATTTTATCACTCTTTCTAGAATTTGTTAAATCCAAATTAAAATTTTCATTTTCTATTCCATTATTTAAAAAATATAATTTTTCTTTTATATTTGGATAATATTCACTAACCCATTTCATATAATTTTTTGATACACATAAAATTAAATCCATATTTTTCAAAAAAATTATTTCATTATTAACTATTTTATTAGGTAATTCTAAATTGTTAATTTCATTTTCATATTTAACACATCCATGCATTAAATAAATTAATTTTTTATTCAACAATTTAGCTAATTTGCAAAAAAGATTCAATTTATTATTAAATCCACTTATAACAACAACATTAGAAATAAACATTTTAAAAAAAATTTCAATTTTTCTTTTAAAAAAATTATTACTTTTTATGAATAAAAAATTATTAGGAAGATTATTTTTTAAATTTTTATTTACATTAGAAGGTCCTTCATTGGATTTATAATCTCCTATAAATAATACTTTCATAATTTCATTTCTCCTATTTATTCTAAGTTACATGACTTAATAAATTCTTCATAGTTTTCAAATTTTTTCTGCGAATTTTTAAAAACATTTACGCTATAATCATAATTACCAACTAAATGCATAATATCTTCATAAGCTTTATTACTGAATTCTTTACTATCTCTATCCTCAAATAACCAAAAAAATTCTCTTAATATTTCCTTAGGTGGTATTTTTTTATAAACCTTATAATATTCTCTAACTAACTCTTGAGCTTCACTTATTTGATTGTTTTCCCTTTTTTTCAAATATTCATCAATTGTTGTTATTACTTTTGCTGGATTACCAGCCACTACAACATTATCTGGAACATTTTTATTTACTAAAGAATTTGCTCCTATTATAACGTTATTTCCTATATTAACACCTTTTAATATTACAGTATTTACACCAATAAAAACATTATCACCAATTTTAACTTTTCCGGAACTACCTAGTACTTTTCCATATTTTCCTTTTAAAACACTCCAATCATATCCATGAGTGAGAATGCTACACCCTTTAGTAAATTGCACGTTTGAGCCTATTTCAATAAGCCATGGTCTAGTTAAGTCAATCAAATTACTTCTTACATCATAAAATATTGTTCCTTCACCAATTCTAACTCCTAAATTTTTTAGATATTTAATATAAGTATCTGAATTATATTTTTCTTTAAATATTATTTTTTTTAACATTTGAGATATTTTCATTTTTTTCTTCGCTTCCTTTTTCATTTTTAGATAATACAAATGGTAATATCATAAATACATAAACAAAATATGATATATCATTTCTTAACATAGAGTTATAAAAAGTCATAATAATTGAAAGTACTCCAACAATTACTACTGTATTATAAAAATCAAAATTTTCTTTTTTATGTTTATTTTTAAAACAAAAAATAATAATATAAATAAATATACTAATATATAATATATAACCTACTATCCCTGTTTCTAAATATAACATCGAATGTACAAACCATGTATAATGGAATTTTTCATTATACATTCTAGAAAAATTACTATTAAATATATCAAAAGAAGATGATTCGTCACAATTTCCTAATCCATATCCCCATATTTTATATTTTAAATTCTCTTTAAAAAAATACTTATCAATTTGTTTAAAAGCTCTAAATCTACTAATATCATCTTTGGAACTATAACCATACTCTTCGCCACTTGCATATTCCATTAAATATTTAATATTTAACATATTCGCAGTAAATGGATCTAACCTTTCTAAAACATTATATCCTAAAATCATAATTAAAATTGTTCCAATAACTATACTTACAGTTTTCAATGAAAATTTATTCAATAATAAAGCAATTAACACAATAGCAATTATAAATAAATACATAACTTTTAATTCAGCAATAACAGTAATAAAAATAGAGCAAACTAATGACATAAACATTTTAGCAAATGAACATTTTTTATTTAAAAATGAATTTATATTTACAGTATTTTCAATAACTAATAAATATATTACACCAGCATTTCCACCTGTTTTACCTAATCTGAATATTCCTCCAATTGCATCACCCCAATAGTTTAAAATAAAATATTGAAAAAAACAAACTATTGCATTAATCCAAAATAATCTATGTATTATTTTTATGAATTTTTCTTTATCATCTTTTTCAAAAGTATTAATAGCACATAAACTAATTACTAAAAATCTAAAAATATTTCTAAATCCCCAAATAAAATGAGGTAATGTTTTACTATTAATATTTATTATACTCCCAATAATTGTATGTAATAAAAACAATAATGATATATTAAAAAATACTTTACTATATTTGTTATTTTTTATTTCATTAATTTTATATAAAACATACAATACAAATATTGGAAGTAAAACATCTGGTATATATCTTATAATTGTAGGAAGTTTAAAAAAATCACAACAAACATTTATTACCATTAAATAAATACATACAAAATAAACTGAATTTTTAATAAATTTATTTATATTAATTACCATTATTATTTAACCTTTCTTTTGTTTTGTAACCAAGTAAAAAAATAAACCAAATTTATACATTTTAATTTTATAAATGTAAAATATATTTTTCTAATTAAAGTTTCATTTTTTATATTTCTATTACTAATATTTCTCATTTCTTTATCATTTACAATAATTTTTATTTCTTTTAATTTTTCAAGATATTTCAAATTAGAATTAACTATTATTTCTATTGATGCTATTGTATAAGATAAAAATAAATAATCAAAACGTTCTATTAATTCACTATTGTCATATACTTCTACACATTTTTTATGTAATTCTTTTAATTTGTCAAATCTATCTTTTCTATATAAATGAGTTAATGATATATTATTTTTTCTATAAAAATAGTATGCACTAGAAATAATCTTAACTGATTTTATATATTTGAAGAGTTTTAACAATGAATATATATCTTCAGAAATAATATCTCTTTCTGAACAAAACCTCCATTCTATATTTCTTATTAAGCTTAAATTAATCAAACACATACACGAGCTAAAATTCATATTAAAATTATCTTCTTTATTTGGTAAATCTATTAATATATGTGGTAAAAAAATTTTAGTTATTTCGTCATTATAATATTCCTCTCTTATTGGTGTTGGATTAAATTCTTTTATAATATTACTATTTTCATCAATATTTTTAAAACCAAAATATAAAATGTCAAATTTTTTATTATTTAAAATTTCACAACATTTCTCAATTGCATTTATATCTAACATATCATCACTATCTATAAAATATATATAATCACCTGTTGCATTTTCAATACCAGTATTTCTTGCCATTCCTAGACCTTCATTTTTTTTATGAATTACTTTTATTCTATTATCTTTTATAGCCCATTGTTCACAAATTTGAGGACATTTATCTTTTGATTCGTCATCCACTAAAATAATTTCTATATTTTTATATGTTTGATTTACTATACTTTTTATACATTCATTTAAATATTTTTCGACATTATATACAGGTATAACAACGCTTACTTTAATCATATTTTCTCCTAATTTAAGTATTTTCAATTGCTTCAATATGTTTTTTTACCATATTTTCAATATTATATTTTTTTGAAATTTCCATTAAATAATTTTTATATTCTTCAATATTATCATAATGATTTAAATTTTTAATTTTTTGATATAAATCACCAACATCATTTGGCTTTGCTATAAATTGTGAATATTTATCTTCTAATAATTCTATTGCTGAACCACTTCCATATGTTGAAACAATAGGGCAACCAAAAGATGCAGCTTCATTTATAACTAACCCCCAACATTCTTGCCTTGATGGTAATAAAAGCATTTTACAATTTTGATATTCCTTAAATAACTCTTTTTTTTCTAAAAAAGGAATTATTTTTATATTATCTAGACAATTTAATTCTTTAGCTTTTTCTTCAAAAATTTCTGTTCTATATCCCATTCCAACAAATTTATATTTTAAGCTCTTATCTTTACTAGCTACTTCAAGAGCTATATCTAATCCTTTATAATAAAAATATTGCCCTACTACTAAAATATAATTATTTTTATTAACATTAATATTTTTTCTATTTTCTTCAATTTCTTTTGTAGTAAGTGAACTAAAATAATATGGATATATATTATTTGATTTTGTAATATTTTTTATAGCTTCAGCTGATTTTTCACTAGCTACAAAATATTTTTCTGCACCTCGTATAAAAAATTTTTTTATTTTATTTTTTAATCCACTATTTTCATTTATAAAAACTTCTCCATCAATATTCAAAGAATATTTTTTTCTAAACAGTTTCATAAATAATATTGTAATCATTTGAACAAAACTATTATAACATCCGAATATTATTGTATCATATTTTTTATCTAAAATATATTTAAAAATTTTAAAACTAAAAGCACTTTCATTTTTTATTTTTACACCATTTAAAAATTCAATTTTATAATTACTTTTTTCAGATTTAGTCCAATTTTCATTTCTATTTTTTGATTTTCTTCTTTCATATAAAACTGTTAAATTACATTTTTTGGATAACTCATTAAAAAATTTTGTTCTATATGATACTTCAATATTAGAAATATATAATACATTTTTCATATAATTTGTTTCTCCATTTGACTTTTTATGTCTTCATCAACTATTTCTTCACCTGTTTTATTTTTTAATTGTTCCATTGATTCTTTTGATAAACCATTATTGATTATAGTATTCATATCACAAGTTGAACATTTATCAAGTTCTTCTTTAGTAACTTTTCCATCTCTATAATCTCTAACTATTTTATTTTCAAACATTGAATATTTTTCTTTTTTCCAAAATCTTAAAAATTTATGTTTTATAACCCAAAATGCAGGTTTCCAAATATATTTATGCATTGCAGGACTTACAGAGCCTATCATCCAACATTGTCTATCACAATGTCTAACTTTATTTCTTACTTTATTAGCTTCTTCTGAATTCCATAGCTCATCCCAAGTTTGAGTATTTAAATTTCCCATAACCTCCTTATCTTTTGTTCCATTACAAGGCATAACATCTCCATAAGGATCTATGAAAAATGTATCAAAACTCATATCACAAGGAAGTAATCTTTTTTGTCCATATATATAATTTATTAAACCATGATTGAAATAAGCTCTAAACCATTTTTTAGGACTATTTGAATTTAATAATTTATTAATTAATTTTTCAAACTCTTTAGCAACCATTGGTCTATCTTTTATAATGTTTTTAGCTTCTACAAAATAAAAACTATTATGTAATGAAGCTGTTGCAAATTCCATTCCAAGTTCATTAGATTTATCATATAATGCTACTAAATCTTTAGCATTACTATCTTGAACTGTCATACCAAATCCAACATCAGGATGTTTCATTTCTACAAGTTTTTTTAATGTTGAATATCCTTTATTAAAACCATCTTCCAATCCTCTTATTGAATTGTTTGTTTCTTCTAAACCTTCTATAGAAATTCTTATACCAACATTTGGAAATTCTTCAGCAAGTTTTATTATTCTATCAGTAAAAAATCCATTTGTTGAAATTACAATTCTATCAGATTTTTTATATAATTCTCTAACAATATCAGGTAAGTCTTCTCTTATAAATGGCTCTCCACCTGTTATATTTGTAAAATACATTTTTGGTAATTTTTTTATTGTTTCAATAGAAATTTCTTCTTCTGGTTTACTAGGTGCTTTATATCTATTACACATTGTACATCTAGCATTACATCTATATGTAACTATTACTGTTCCATTTAATTTCTTATTTGACATAATTTTTTTCTCCTATTTTATCCATAAATATTTTTACTAAATCACCAACATTTTTTCCCAAAGTCCTTAAAGAATAATTTTTTAAAAAACTATTATAAGCATTTTCTGTTATTTCTTTATAAAATTCTTCATTTTCTAATTTTTTTAAAGCTTCTATAAGTTCATTTTTAGTATTATTAATAACTAAACCATTGCACTCATTTTTAATATAATCTGATATTCCATTTACATTTGTTACAATTATTGGAACTTTTAATTGCATGGCTTGTAATATAACCAATTGACCTGAAGATACATTTTTATCTTTTAAAGGAATTACTACACAATTTGAACTTCTTAACATTTTTATAAAATCATCTCCAAATACATTATTGTACACATTTATATTTTTACTACTAGACTTTATTTTTAAATCTGTAATAATTTTTACATCATAATCAGTATCTTTTAATGATTTTATTAAAAAATCAAAATCTCTATTACTTCTTCCAGCAGAAATAATATATTTTTCTTTTGGATTTATTTTCTGTGATAATTCTATTGTAGGTATACCTAAATTTAAGAAAATAAATTTATTCTTATCTATTTCAAACAATTTAGAATAATAATCTACTTCTTTTTTAGAATATACCACAATTTTATCCACGTATTTATTATCTATAGAAAATTTTATAAATTTAAAATATAATTTTGTAAATTTACTTTTTTCTTTATAAATAAAAGTCATTATTACTAATTTATTAACTTTTTTTACTTTAAACAAATTACAATAGAATGCATATATAATACCATAAAATTGTTGCCAAGCTACTATATTTTTATAATTTTCTCTTTTTAAAAATACAGAAAATGGAAAAGTAAAATATTTTAAATATCTTATTATATTTATTAATTTTGTTTTTCTTAAATCATTTGATTTTTTTACTTTTATTTTCCAACTTTCTTTAGTAGATATTTCTATACCATCTTTAAATTCAATCATATCTTCTACACTATTATCTGTAAGAATTATATTATCGGTATCATGTTTATACTTTTCTAAAACAATATTATAAATTCCTATTATTTTACTATAATAATTTTCTTTTCCATAAATTTTTACTGCATCTTCTTTTGCATTATTTGAAAATTTCTTAACTAATTCATTATCATTAAATAATTGTTTCATTTTATCAGTTAATTCATCTATATCATTATATTTATAAACAAAACCATTTACATTATTCTTTACTAATTCCGGTATTCCACCAATATTACTGCCAATTACAGGTTTTCCAATAACTAGAGTTTCAATTACAGAATATGGAGAATTTTCATAACAAATTGAAGGAACAACAATAAATTTAGATTTTCTTATTTCTTCTTTAATTTTATCTGAATTCAAAAATCCAAGAATTTTAATTCTTTCTTCAAGATTATTTTCTTTTATCATTTTTTCAATTTTTTCTTTTTCCGGTCCTTCACCAGCAATATGTAATATTCCATTTTCTAATTTAGAAAATGATTTTATTAAATTTAATATTCCTTTTTCTTCTGAAAGTCTACCAAAATATAAACAATAACTATCATCTTCTGTTTCTAAATCATAATCATTAAGTTCTATAAAATTATGTAATGAATATATTTTATTTTTTTCTATTCCATCTTGTATTAATTTATTTTTACAAAATTCACTAGGAGTTATTATACAATCAATTTTTTTATTATAAATCTTTTTAAATCTATAATAATAACCCTCCAAAGCCCCTATAATGCTTTTTAAAGTAGAAGCTTTATTACATTTTTTCTTTATACAATTTATATATTTTCCTTTATTGCAAAGCTCACAAATTTTTTTATTGTTATCCATCATAGTAATTGCCGGACAAATTGCTTGTAAATCATGAGCAGTAAAAACTATTGGAATATTTCTTTTTTTTATAGGTTTTATGATTGAAGCTGATAATTGCCTTTGAAAATTATTCAAATGTACAATATCAGGTTTAAAATCATCAAGTGCTTCTTCCATTTTCTTTTTATTTTTTCTAGAATAAATTACATCTAATGCTTTTAATTTACTTCCATTATTTAAATCAATTGGCTCTACAAAATATTCTTTATCTCCAGTTTTTATATTTTTCTCATCTTTCATAGAAAAATAAGCTACTTCATGACCATGTTCTTTTAAAAGTTGCCCTAATTCAAAATAATATTTTTCACTTCCACCTTTTAAATAATGAAATTTATTTACTAATAATATTTTCATTAATCTTTATTTCTCTCCATACAATTTTTCAGTTTTCTTCACAACTTCATCCCAATTATATTTATTCAAAACATAATTAGAAATTTCATCTGCTGTTTTAGTGTATTTTTTATTTAAGCAATCTTCTAATTTTTCTTTTAAATCATTTATATCGCTCTTTTTGAAGGATATTCCTTTATTTTCAATTACTTGTAAATTTTCTGGAATATCACTTACTAAACAATTTTTTCCATAGCTCATTGCCTCTAAAAGTGAAATAGGCATTCCTTCTACATCACTAGGTAAACAATATAAATAACAATTTGAAAATAATTCTTCTAAATCTTCTCCTTGAACAAAACCTGTCATAATTATTCTTTCATCAGTATTAACTTTTTCTTTTATTTGTTCAAGATAATCATTTGTATGACTTGCGCCACCAGCTATAACTAATTTTTTATTAGTGTTTATATTCTTATATGCTTCTATTAAATAATCTATTCCCTTTTCTGGGACAATTCTTCCTAAATATAAAATATAACTATTTTTTTCCAATCCATATTTTTCCTTGATAAGTTTAGGTTCTCTTAATTCTGGTTTTGTAACACCATTCGGAATAAAAATAGTTTCACGATTATATGTATCTTTAAAATATTTTTGTACACTTTCAGATAAAACTATAATTTCATCTGCATATTTTACAGCCATTTTTTCTCCAAATTTTATATATTTACTAGCAAACCCTCCCCATTTAGAACGCTTCCAATCTAATCCATGAATTGTAACAACAATTCTTTTCTTAAAAAGTTTAGGAATCCATAACATTCCACAACTCCCGTTCTGCATGGTAATGTAAGCAATCATAATGTTTAAAACTAGCTATTATACTCGCAAAAAAAGAATAGATTAATGCATCTAATCCTTTCTTATTAATAGTAAATATTGTTTTTATTTTAGCTCCATTATATTCTTTAATTTTTTTAGTTTTTATATTTTTATCAGCAATATTATTTCCTTTTCTATTATATACATCAACTTCTATTCCATCTTTAACTAGTCTACTAGCCAGTTCGCTTACAACAATTTCTACTCCACCTTCACGAGAAGGAATTCGCTTGTGCCCTATCATCGCTATTTTCATTTATGATTATACAGCTCCTTTACACTAATAACTATATAGCTATATTTTTAAAATATCATTTATTAATATTATTTTTATTTACAATTCTTATCTAGTTTACCATAACATAGCTATAAATTCAAGTATTTTAATAATATTATTACAATATTTATTGTAATTTTTTTTTAAAAATATTGATAATTTTTTTTATTAGCTATATACTAAATTATATTTAATTTTATGGAGGTAACAAATGAAAAATAAGAAATTTTTATTAGGTATTGTATTAGGAATAATTGTAGCTATTATATTAGCTGTCGTAGTTTTTTTGTTGGTAAGAAATACTAAAGGAAAAACAATAAAAATAGTTGAAAAATCATTAGAATGTTCAAATTATACTATGGAATATAATAAAGATAAAGAAAATATTAAAGTTCAATATAAGGATAATTATTATATGATTAAATCAGACATAGAAGAATCTCAAACTTATTTTGTTTATGAAGATGTAAATAATGATGAGTTTATAATAGGTGATGACAATTATGCTTTAATTGGTAAATTATCAGAACATAAAAATGATGAAAACTTAGAATATCTTGAATCATTCTCAAGCGTAGCTCTTAAATATTTAAACTCTGAAGATTACGAATATTCTTATGAAGGTAAAACAAAAATCGATAATGAAAAATGTATTATAATTAATTTAAAACAAAAAGATCCTGAAAAGGTTTCAAGTGATCCATACCAAATTAAATACACAATCAATAAAAAAACCGGTTTTGTTAATAAAGTAGAAAAATTTGATAAAGAAGGAAATAGCACTTCAACTATTGATGTTAAAATTACTTTAAATAATGTAACAGACGAAGATGTTAAAAGACCTGATTTGAATACTTTTAAACAAACACTAAACTTTTAAAAATTTTTATACAGGAAAATTCGAAGAACTTTATATTATATAAAAAATCACCTCGATATCAGAGGTGATTTTTTATATTTATCTATTTTCTCAACATTATATTTATTTTTTCAAAAAATTCTTTATTATTTTTCGAATCTATCATAAGTCTCATAAGTTTTTCTGTAAATTCAGCATTTGAAGTATTAGACATAGCTCTTCTCAATGAATAAATTACAGATAATTCTTCTGAACTAAGTAATAAATCTTCCCTTCTAGTTCCAGATTTATAAATATCTATTGCTGGGAAAATTCTTTTTTCTGCCAAACTTTTATCCAAATGAACTTCCATATTTCCTGTTCCTTTAAATTCTTCAAATATTACTTCATCCATTCTACTTCCAGTGTCTACTAATCCTGTAGCTAATATTGTAAGACTTCCTGCATCTTCTGTATTTCTTGCTGCTCCAAAAAATCTTTTTGGCTTATGTAAAGCTGCTGGGTCAAATCCACCAGATAAAGTTCTACCTGATGAAGGAACAACTAAATTATATGCTCTAGCAAGTCTTGTAATACTATCTAATAATATTACAACATCCTTTTTTTGCTCTGTTAATCTTTTGGCTCTTTCTAAAACCATTTCAGCAACTTTAACATGATGTTCTGGTTGTTCATCAAATGTTGAATAAATAACATCTCCTTTTATTGAACGTTTCATATCAGTAACTTCTTCTGGCCTTTCATCTATAAGTAATACAATTAAATCAACTTCTGGATTATTTTTAGTAATACTATTTGCAATTTTTTTAAGCATTGTTGTTTTTCCAACTTTAGGTGGAGCAACTATTAAACCTCTTTGTCCTTTTCCAATAGGACAAAGAATATCCATCAATCTCATAGTATATTCTTCTTTAGTTGTTTCAAGTACTAGTCTTTTATTTGGATAAATAGGAATTAAATCATCAAATTTTTTCCTCTTCATTGCTTTTTCAGGATGTTCACCATTTACTTCACCAACAAAAATCAAAGCAGGAAATTTTTCACCCTCTTTTGGAACTCTCATTATTCCTTTTACTTTATCACCTGTATCTAATCTAAATCTCTTAATTTGAACAGGTGATACATATACATCTTTAGGAGTAGATAAATAATTGTCTCCTCTTAAAAAACCGTATCCATCAGGTAATAATTCTAATATTCCCTCAACATAATAATCATCTTCACTAGTTATTTTATAACCAAGATTATTATCATTATTATCTTTTGTAACTGACTCATTATTAATTGAAGTACTATTTTCTTTTTTTACATTTTCATTAGAAACTAATTTAACATTTTTTTGAGCTTCTTCAACTTTTTTTATTAATTCGCTTTTTCTTAATTTTGATATTCCTTCAATATCAAGCTCTTTTGCTAAATTTCTTAATTCAACTAATGACTTTTTTTCTAATTCCATAAAATTCTCCTTTTATTTTCAATTTTTAGGAATTAATTTTTTAATCCCCCACTTTTTATAATAAATTTTATCATTTGCTTATATCAATATAAACTCTCTCATTTGGAAAATACATATCTAATTTATTTCTAGCAATGTCTTCAATATAATCTGGAGAATTAACATTTTCTTTCATTGACACTAATTCATCTTTTTTTTCTTTTTTATTTTCTAATTCACCAGTATAATATACAATCTGCTTGTTATATGAATTTAATTTTATTTGTTGTTTTATAAGTATAGAAAAAGAATAAATTATAAAAATAATTAAAAATAAAATATATATTTTTTTAGTAGATATAATTTTTTTCATGTTAAATTCCTCCTGATTTTATATGTTTATTAATACATTTGCTAATCCAAATATGAAAATTCAAATATATTATGACTTATTCTTCATTTTTATTTTTTCAAATCTAATCTTTTGTGAAATATTTATAAAAATTTTAAGTGGAATTTTAATTATTCGAATAAAACATAATATGAATTTTTTTAGAAAATTTAAAATTACTTTAAATATTATAGCACATAGATTTCCTATTGTCAAAATATATGTTAGTATTCCAAAAATAATAGCTATAAAAATATAAAACCTTATTTCTCCTGAAGAAAAAATTATTATGCTTTTTAAAAACATCACTCCAACAATAATAAAAAATATAAGATCTTCTATATATGTTATAAAATTATTTGTTTTTATAGTTTTTCTTAATGCTCTAAAAAAATCAAATATAAATGCTGAAAGGATTCCTAAAATAAAAAATGCTAAAAATATTTTGCTTTGACTATATATCATCTTATCTCCTATTTAAAAATTTTGCTAAATAATCCTGAACTCTTCTTACCATATTCGGTATTCGAATATGAAAGACTTTGAATTAATCCATCAACTATAACTTCTTCTGAATCCAAATTTAACTTATTGACTCTGAGTTTTTCACCCTTAACAGTAAGTAATCCCAACTCTGTTTCTAAAAGAATAAGTTGATCATCAAAACTCAATACATCTAATACACCAGAAATATTTAATTTTTCTCTATTTTCTAAAATAAGATTTTGAATCACATTTACATTTGCATTTTTGTCTTCAACCATAATATAAAAATCTCCTTTTATAAAGTTCTTTATATTAATCTATTCAGAGATTTTTTTATTATGATTCTTTTTTTTGAATTTTGTTTTTATATTTTTAAATAACTGAATCTTTGATATATATCTAGATTCGCGAAAAACGATATATCTATTTATAATATAACTTAATATCATCACAATCACCATAGAAATTAGTTTCATAATTAATTCTTCAAACTTAAAAATGTCTACAGTTACTTTTAATATCACAGTTTCAATAATAAGAAAAAATATTCTTGCAAGTATAAAATTCACATATTCTTTTAAAACTATATTTCTCCTTTTGCTTTTATATGTAATTAGTTTGTTAGAGCCAAATGCAAATGTTTCTGCAATTATCCACGAAATTATATTGCTTACTACTATACTAAATCCAAAAAAATTTACAAATATAGCATAAGTAATATAATCTAATATAGCTGTAATTAAACCAAAAATTCCCTTTGCACCACTTTTAATTGATTTAGTAAAAAAAGTTATTATAGTTAAAAAAAAATTTAAAATTTTAACTCTCTCCTTTTCTATCTTTTTTATTATTATAGGAAAGTTTATAAAACTTTCCTATAATATAAAGATTTCACAAAATATTATTTGCATTTTATTAAAAATTAGTCATTAAAAAATTTATCATGAATTGCTTTAACAGCTTTATTAGCATCATTAGAATTAACTAAAACTGATATTTTAATTTCTGAAGTAGATACCATATGAATATTAATATTATTTTCATATAAAGCTTCAAACATATCAGCAGCAACACCTGGTTTATTTGCAATTCCCACTCCTATAATTGATACTTTAGATAAATTTTCACTATGAAGAATTTCTTTTGCATGAAGAAGTTCTTTATTTTCTTCTAAAATATTTAGAGTTTTATTTAAATCACTCATTTTTACAGTAAATGCAATATCTTTTGTTACATGTTCACCAAAAGATTGAACTATAACATCAACATTAATTTTATTATCTGATAAGATTTTAAATAATCTATATGTTCTACCAATTTGGTTATCAATTCCAGCAACGGTTATTCTAGAAATATAATCATCTTTTGTAACACCATTTATAAATAAATCTTCAAGATTTTTTTGACTCTTAACTAATGTTCCTATACTATTTTTTTCAAATGTTGATTTTACATAAAGAGGAACATTATATTTTTCGGCAACTTCTACACATCTATTATGAAGGACTTTTGCTCCTTGGCTTGCAAGTTCTAACATTTCTTCATAACAAATTGATTTTATTTGCTTAGAGTTTTCTACAATCCTTGGATCAGCGGTAAATACACCATCAACATCAGTATAAATATCACATTTTTCTGCTCCTAATGCAACAGCTATTGACACAGCAGTAGTATCTGAGCCACCTCTACCAAGTGTGACAATTTCTCCTGCTTCATTTATTCCTTGAAATCCAGCTACAACAACAATATTTCCGGCATCTAATAATTCTAATATAGTATCTTTGTGAATATATCTTATTCTTCCATTTGTATGTTCATTATTAGTAATTATAGGTATTTGCCATCCAGTAAGAGATATTGCATTATATCCTTTTTTCTGAAGTAACATAGTAAGTTTGGCTATAGTTATTTGTTCACCAACAGAAACTAAAACATCATGTTCTCTTTTTGAAGGATTCTTTGTTACCTCTTCTTCCTCGAATATTAATCTATCTGTTGTTTTTCCCTGAGCAGAAACAACCACTACAACTTCATTATTCTTGGTAACTTCATCAATTATATGTTCTGCTACCATTTCTAATTTATTAACATCTGCTACAGAACTTCCACCAAATTTTTGTACAATAATTCCCATTTATACTCATTCCTTTTTAAAGTACAATTTAACTTGTACTCTTTATAAATATAACATTTAAATTTAAATATTATACTATATTATATTCATTTTATATATTTAAAGCCACTTATTTTTTAGCAAGCATCTTTAAATATTCTTGAATAAATTCATTTATTTCACCATTCATGACAGATTCTACATTTCCTACTTCAAATCCAGTTCTATGGTCTTTAACCAAAGTATATGGACAAAATACATATGAACGAATTTGACTTCCCCATGCAATATCCATTTGATTTCCCTTTAATTCATCAATTTTATCCTTATGTTCCTGTTCTTTTAAATTCATTAATTTGGATTTTAACATTCTCATAGCTGTTTCTCTATTCATCTGCTGAGAACGTTCAGACTGACATGAAACCACAATATTTGTAGGTATATGTGTAATTCTAACAGCCGAATCTGTTTTATTTATATGTTGACCTCCTGCTCCTGATGCTCTATAAGTATCAACTCTTAAATCTGCAGGATTTATTTCTATTTCTATATCATCTGTAATTTCAGGAAGAACTTCTAAAGAAGCAAATGATGTATGACGCCTTCCACCACTATCAAAAGGAGATATACGAACTAATCTATGAACTCCCATTTCTCCTTTTAAAAATCCATACGCATTCTCACCAATAACTAATGCTGTTACACTCTTTATACCAGCCTCATCTCCAGCCAGATAATCTAATTCCTTAAATTCAAAACCATTTGAGTTAGCCCATCTCCCATACATTCTATATAGCATTTGGACCCAATCTTGAGATTCTGTTCCACCTGCACCAGGATGAAGTGTGATTATAGCATTATTGCTATCAAACTTACCAGAAAGTAATGTTTCTATTTCTAAATTTTCAATATGCTTTTCTAATAATTTTGAATTAGAATCTAATTCTTTTCCCAGTTCATCGTCATATTCTATTTGAAGTAAATCATTCATTTCTATTAAATTATCTAAATCTTTTCTATAATTTTCAAAAGATTCAATTTTTCTTTTTAATGACTTAATTCTTGCAAAAACCTTACTTGAATTTTCACTGTTTTCCCAAAAGTTTGGTTTAAGAGAATCTTTTTCTAATTTTTCTAATTCTATTTTTAAATCTGATAATCTAAGTGATTCTTCAATTACATTTATTTTTTCTTGTAATGCATTCAATAGTTTTGTATTTTCTTCTAATTCAATCATTTTTTTCTCCTTTATTGTACATGTAGTTTATCATAATTTATTTTTAATTACAATATTTGATGAGTAAAAATTAAAGTAAACATAATATTGATTTATATTAAAAATTATGTTATAATATTAAATGACCAATTTTATTAAATTAAAGGAGAGGGTTAAAATGAAAAACAACAAGGGTAATGGCATAAAGGCTATATGTGTGATTGTTCCTAAGTTGGCCAGTGGTCGGGCTATACTGATATCGGAAAATTATACGACACGTTCTAAACAGGTTCAAGGCTCTGTTATAAAATACTTTCAAACAGAGTTCGCAAAAAAGGACTATCCCGTTAAAGAAGTCGAGGAAAAAAAGCCAATTATTGATACTATATCTGATTATATGGCGTTAAATGGTATATCTACGCCACAAAAAAATCCATCTAAGATTTTTAGTCAGATAACTATATGGCTTGATCCCGATTACTCTTTCTTTATAAGGGATAAAAACAATGTTCCTTATTATCGTGATTTGGAACTTTTACACGACGACAATTTTGTAGACTTTACATCTACACCTTGTCTAAAAAAACTAAAACTGGCCTATGAAGGAATAGTACCAAAAAAGGATATAAATTTCACAATATTGTATTCTAGAAACGGTACTTTCATATGCTCAAAGGGCACAACACAGCCTGTTAAACTTCCGGGGATAAGATTAATCAAAGTAGTAGTAAAATTTAATCCCTCGGATATCACGAACAAATCAGTGAAGGTAGAGTTGGTATATGATAATGGTACCGATTCGCCTGGAATTATTCCATTCACAATAGATCGTGAACTCTCTAAAAAAAGGGTTGGATTATGATAAAATTACATCCGAACTTTCCCACCTTTGCTTTACAAGAGCAAAGGTGGTTTTATGTTGACTAAATTGTTTTGTTATGATATAATCTTTTTATCCGATTGGTATAACTTTATGTTATACAAAACTAATTGTTATTTATATGAAAGGAGCGCGATCTCAAATGAGAGTCGTAATAGCAACTTGGAATTCAACTAGCTCTGATATTCCAACAATTGGAAGTTTTGTTAAGAGTGGTTCTCGGATCAAAACTATAACACGACTTAAAGAGTTGGCACCATTTATTTATCTTGCATGGAGTGATACTGAACCATTTCTTATAACCTGTTATCATACCATGGAATTAAATCAGAATATTAAAGCCTTTATCGGTAGCTGTTATGAAATTCCTGTAAGCCATAAAACAATGGAATTATATTGTTTACAGGTTTCTGGAGAATGGTGCAGAATAACCACCTGTGAAGTAAAAGGTATCATTTCCATCGGAGACAATCTGTATAAAGTAAATACAGCTGATGGTTACAAGTATTTCGTGGTCATTAATTGAATTTTGGAATATTGAAAAGAAAAATCGTACCCCCAAAAAGGTGCGATTTTTCTACTTTTATTAAGCAATATCACTAATTAGTTTATTCATTAAATCATGTACGGAGATTATTTCTTTAATTTTATCTACATTACTGCCACAAAATATTAATCCATTATCTAAATCTCCTTTTACAGCATTTATTAATGCTTTAGTTATACAATATGGTGTATTATTAACATCACATGTTTTTATACAATTATAACATTTGTCAATTTTTGAATTTTCATTTTCTGTATTTTTTATAAATTTGTTATAAATTGCCCTGCCTGGCATACCTACAGGACTTTTAATAATTTTTATATCTTCTTTTTTAGCATTTACATATGCTTCTTTAAATTTAATATCAGCATCACATTCATTAGTAGCTACAAATCTACTAGCTATTTGTACTCCGGAAGCTCCTAAATCCAAAAATTTTTTTATATCTTTACTATCCCATACTCCTCCTGCACTAATTACTGGAATTGTACTACCTGTTTCTGATTCTATTTCTTTTATATAATTTACTACTTCAATTGTAATATCTTCTAATTTTGGTTTATTTTCTTCAGTTAATTCCTCTCTTTTAAAACCCAAATGTCCACCTGCTTCTGGCCCTTCTATTACTATCATATCAGGAATATAATTATACTTTGTCATCCAATGTTTTACAATCAACTTGCAACATCTTAAAGAAGATACAATTGGTGCAATTTTTGTTTTTGTACCTCTCACATACTCAGGCAAATCTTTAGGAATTCCAGCACCTGATATTATTAAATCAATTTTATTTCTTACACATTCTTTAACTATTTCAGCATAGTTCTTTAATGCCACCATAATATTTACACCTAATATCTTATCTTCTCCTGCTATTTCTCTAGCTTTTTTTATTTCTTTTCCAATTGCTCTTATATTTGCATTCATTGGATTTTGATTAAAATCTTCTTCTTTATAACCAATATCTGCAGTTGATATAATTCCAATTCCACCTTCTTTACTAACATTTCCTGCTAATTTATGCAATGATACTCCTACTCCCATGCCTCCTTGGATAATAGGATATTTTGATTCTTTATTTCCAACTTTTATACCTTTCATATATCTCCTCCTCATCTAGTTTACTATACTATGTTATTACATTTATTACACTTTGTCAATTGGTTGACTAACTATTATAAAAATGTTATTATATTATATGGAGGAACTATATTATGAATGAAAATCAAACAATTATAATAGATAATTTTCATATTCCTAGATGGGCTGAATTACCAAGTATAGAACTATATTTAGATCAAGTAGTAAAATTAATTAATTCTTGTTTATCTCCTTACATATTTTTTAATAATAATTCATCAAAAGAAGAAAATTCTCTTCTTACTAAAACTATGATAAACAATTATGTAAAAAATAATCTAATTGAACCTCCTGTAAAAAAACAATATTCAAAGACACAAATTGCTAAGCTTTTTGTAATTTGTGTTTTAAAACAAGTATATAGTATGCAAGATATTAAAAACTTAATTAGAATTGCTCTAGAAGATTCAACACTTGAAAAATCTTATGATAAATTTTGTAATTTATTTGAGCAAGCTCTTAATTGTACATATAAAAGAAAAGATTTTATTGATAATAATTCTAGTAGTGATAATTTGTATCTATTAAAATCAGTTTTACTATCATGTAGTTATAAAATATATACTCAAAACATAACTTCAGTAAAAAAATATGATAAATAAAAAAGCCCTCAATTGATTTCTAATCAATTGAGGGTTTTTTATTTTTATACTGTAGTAAAGTCCTTAATCTATTTCTTTAAAAGATTTTACAATATTCCCATTTTCTGCATTTATATAATATTCATATTCAAATTGCTGATAATCAAAAGTAACTTCATATACAGTTTGACTATATTTATAATCGAATTCTATATCAATATCTCTAACATCATTTTGATTTATTTTAGCATCATCTAAAGCATTTTTTAACGCTTCTTCCTTAGAAATATAATTATTATTTTTGTTGTTATCAACACTATTATTTTTAACATCATTTTCACTGTTATTAATATCATTATGATTATTATCATTGCTAATATTGGTTATGTTTGAATTATTATCACTAGTTTTATAATTATCATTATATAATTCTTTCAATTCTTCTTTTTCATCTAAAAATTCTTCAATAAAGAAAATTATAAAACCAACTAATAACAAAATTATAATTACTAATAAAACTATAACTATTATAAAATTATTTTGCTTTTTTTCCATAAATATAATCACCTCTATATATAAAAATTACATTAATTTTGTACCATCTATCTCATTTATATATCTATATATTTCTCCCCAATTATATAATACTTTGATATATTCATTCTCTTTTAAATCCGGTGATGGTGCATCTTTGAAATATATTGCTCTTATTTTATGATTAGCAATTCTCTCACAATTTTCTATATAGTCATCTATCATTATATCTATATTTTCTTTTTCACAAACAGCCTCTTTGTTTTCTGTTGCCCAATAATATTTATCAAAAATATCCATTCCTGATTTTTTGAATCTTTCTTCAGTTATTTTAATCATATCTTTATTAATACTTCCTCTAGCAGTAATTAGTATTAAACTATGTCCCATTTGTTTTAACATTTGTAATACTCTTTTTACTCCTGGCATAAAATTAGATTCCTCAATAATCTGCTTATGATATTTATTTAAAAAACCATTTAATTCTTCTTTTGTCCATTTAAATCTAGATTGAAATCTTAATTCCTTATTATCTAATTTACTATTTTTCTTCAAATCAACTGTATCATATAGTTCTGAATATACTCTAAATTCTTTTTCAGAATCAAATATTACTCCATCTAAATCAATTCCTATTCTCATTATTCAACCACCTTATATATAAAATAACTTTATTATTTTGAAATTGTTAAAATGCATCTTCTATTGCTAACATTATTAAGATTATATAATATAATATAAAATAAATGAATATATATGTCAAACATATTTTACAATTACATCAAACTGTTAAAACAATATTTTTTTGGGCGCCCAAATTGTTATTGCAATATATCATTAAAATATTTTATAAATTTTATAATTGTATAAATTTTTTTTTCAATGTAGGGGCGCTCATTGGGCGCCCGAATAATTTATTGCATTATATTATTCAAATATTTTATAAATTTATGTTATAATTGTATAAATTTTTTTTCAATGTAGGGGCGCTCATTGGGCGCCCGAATAATTTATTGTATTATATTATTCAAATATTTTTTTCTATAAATTAAAATTTGATTTATTCATTATTTCAGTTTTTCGGGCGCCCAATGAGCGCCCCTACAATTTTACATTATATCATTCAAATATTTTTTTACTATAAATTAAAGTTTGATTTATTCATTATTTCAGTTTTTCGGGCGTCCAATGAACGCCCCTACAATTTTACATTATATCATTCAAATATTTTTTTACTATAAATTAAAGTTTGATTTATTCATTATTTCAGTTTTTCGGGCGCCCAATGAGCGCCCCTACAATTTTGCATTATATAATTCCTTGTTCTCCATACATTTCATAAAATGTCATTTGAGGCTTATTTGAATATATTATTGCCATTCGCAAGTTACTGGAGTTTTACTTGTTACATCATAAATAATAAATTCGATTTTATCTCCAAATTAAAAAATTATATTTTATTACAATTTTACCAGAAATATTAAGAATTTTATGTTTTATTTTTTTATGCTTCAATTAATATTTCTTTTTTACTTTTTTCCTTTTACAATAGCAACACAATATTTATACATATTAAAAACTCCTAATTACATCTATTACTTCTGTTAAAGTTGTAACTGTGAAATCTTGATTAAAGTTTTTTTCTTTATTATCTCTATTTATTAGTATTGATTGAATACCAACCGATTTCGCACCTTTTATGTCCTTCTCTTCATCTCCTATGTAAAAAATTTCTTCTGGTTTACAATTAAATTTTTCCAACATTATTTCAAAGCCTCTTTAGCACTATTAAATCTTTTTTCTGTAAATTCTAAATTATTTTTTTCACACATAAATTTAATTGCATTATAATAAGAATTACTCCAATTTAAAGGTTTATTATAATTTACTAAAGTACCACCTATATCAAAACCAATAGCTTTTATATTCAATCTAACCCATCCTATAAAAATGAACTATTAAATAATGTTATTTTACTATATAATTATACAAAATTCAACATTCTTCTAAATAAATAGAATAATTGTAAATAAGATGTAATATTCTTTGGATATCTAAAACATCTGCATTTCTCATTTTTCCGTCTTTTGCCTTAAATTTGAAGGTGTTACAATTTGTAACGGTTTCATTTTCTTCTTTAATCATTCTATATTTAAAAGTTCTCCAATAATGCGATGGATCATGACTATTTTTTAAAAATTATTGATTTATGTCTAATAGAATATATAGTTTTTTAATGTTTAATAAAATAATTTACAACAGAAAAAAGCACCCACCATTAAAATGTGGATGCTCTTGTTTTTTAGCTGTCTTCTTCGCGAAGGAACTCATTGAGCTCCTCTACAATCATTTTTACCCGTACCTCCTCCGAACTACTTAAGTACCTTTCAATGAGTATAGGCTCATATATATTATCCAAACATGAATTAAGCCTTCTTATTAAGTAATTCGTAGTTTCACAGTTATACGCTGAAAGCATTTCTATTATACTTTTCAGGATATTGCGAGTCTCATGCTCACTATCGGCAGCCTTCAAAGCGTCAGTAGCTACCCTAAGGCTTTTTTTCTGCATTTTAAAAATCATATTGTCCATAATTACCTCCTGCTATTGAGCCTCATTTGATTTGATAACTTCCCTGTTAAGGGGCAAATTATTAATCTGCTAACAGTCTTCATTATACAATATTATGTTAATTTTGTCAATATTTAAGCAAATTTGTTCAAATAATATTGTTTTTTTATTATAAATTAAAATTTGATATATTCATTATTTAAGCATTCTTTCCGTGGCAATTCTTATACTTTTTGCCAGAACCACATGGACATGGGTCATTTCTTCCAATTTTTGGTCCAGCATTTACTATTGGAGTAGCTTTTCTGTCAGATGTAGTATTTTGTTTAGGAAGATCTGCTTCTAAATGAAGAGTTTCTAATTCATCTTTTTCGAATCCTTCTTCTGTTATTGTAACAGAACTTTCTCTCTTAAGATTGTTATCTGCTTTTACTATATGAAGAATTAATTTTGAAACTTCTAGTTGAATTTGATCTATCAATGATAAGAACATGTCTGTTCCTTCTATTCTGTATTGAACTACTGGATCTTTTTGTCCATATGCACGAAGTCTAATACCATTTTTAAGTTCTTCCATATCATCAATGTGATCCATCCATTTATTGTCTACAACTTTTAATATAATAATTCTTTCTAGTTCTTTTAATTCTTTTATATCTTTTTCTTTTTCTTCATAAAGTGCTAATGCTTTATCTTGTAATTCTTTTATTAAATCTTGTTCATTTATTTTTTTAGCTTTTAAACTTTCAATATTATCAAGATTTAAAGTATTTTTGATTTCATTTTCTAATGCAGAACGATCATATGAAGATTTTTCAAATTCAGAACTATATGTTCCAACTATCATTTCGCATGTAGATAAAATCATATTTTTAACTGATTCAGACATATCTTCATTATTAAGAACTTGTCTTCTCTCTTCATATATTTTTTCTCTTTGATCATTCATAACATCATCAAAACTTAATACATATTTTCTAGAAGAGAAATTTCTTCCCTCAACTTTTTGTTGAGCATTTTCTATCATTTTAGAAAGTGGTCTTGCTTTAATTGGCATATCATCTGGAATATTTCCCATTGATAAAACCTTTCCCATTGCATCTCCACCAAATATTTTAACTAAATTATCATCTGTAGCTAGGAAAAACTTAGATTCTCCTGGATCTCCTTGACGTCCTGAACGTCCTCTTAATTGGTTATCAATTCTTCTAGACTCATGTCTTTCTGTACCAATTATTTTTAAACCTCCAGCTTCTATAACTTTTTGTTTTTCCTCTTTTATTTCATTATCAAATTTGTTAACTAAGTCTTTATACTTTTTACGAGCTTCTAAAATTTCTTCATCTTGTGTTTCATTAAATGCAGTAGCTTCTTCTATTAAACCTTGTGAATATTTTTCTTTTCTCATCTGTTGTTTTGCTAAATATTCACTGTTTCCTCCAAGCATAATATCAGTACCACGACCTGCCATATTTGTAGCAATCGTGATAGCACCAAACTTACCAGCTTGAGCTATAATTTCAGCTTCTTTTTCATGATTCTTAGCATTTAACACTTGGTGTGGTAAATTTTCTTTATCTAATAATTTACTTAATTTTTCTGATTTCTCAATTGATACAGTACCAACAAGAACTGGTTGTCCTTTTTCATGAGATTTTTTTATATCTTGAATAACTGCTGAAAATTTTCCATCTTCATTTTTGTATATTTCATCTTGATTATCCATTCTTATTACTGGCATATTAGTTGGTATTGCAACAACGTCAAGATTATATATTTCTCTAAACTCATTTTCTTCTGTCATAGCAGTACCTGTCATTCCAGATAATTTATCATACATTCTGAAATAATTTTGGAATGTAATAGTAGCAAGTGTTTTTGATTCATCAGCTATTTTTACACCTTCTTTTGCTTCAATAGCTTGATGCAAACCATCATTATATCTTCTACCATACATAATACGACCTGTAAATTCATCAACTATTAAAACTTCTCCATCTTTTACTATATAATCAATATCTTTTTTCATAACTCCATGAGCTCTTAAAGCTTGTGTAACATTATGAACTAAATCTGAATTTTCTAAATCATTGAAATTTTCTACATTGAATTCTTTTTCAGCTTTTGCAATACCCTTTGCAGTAAGTGTAGCTGATTTTGCTTTTAAATCTACTATATAATCATAATTTTCATTATCTGCTAATTGTGCTTCATCTTTAACATCTTCTTCAATTATTACTTTTGGTGTAAGTTTTTCAACAAATGAATTTGCCTTTTTATATAAATCTGAAGATTTGTTTGCTCTACCTGAAATAATAAGAGGTGTTCTAGCTTCATCTATTAAAATACTATCGATTTCATCTACGATTGCATAATTTAATCCTCTTTGAACCATATCTTCAGTTCTTAAAACCATATTATCTCTTAAATAATCAAATCCAAATTCATTGTTTGTACCATAAGTAACATCTGCCTGATATGCTTTTTGTTTTTCAGCAGGATCCATTCTACTGTAAATAAGTCCAACTGATAACCCTAAAAACCTATATACTTTTCCCATCCATTCACTATCTCTTTTTGCTAGGTAATCATTTACTGTTATAACATGAACACCTTTTCCAAGAAGCGCATTTAAGTATACTGGAAGTGTAGCCACCAAAGTTTTTCCTTCACCAGTTTTCATTTCAGCAATTCTACCTTGATGTAATATAATTCCACCTATAAGTTGAACATCAAAATGTCTTAATCCAATAACTCTTTTTGAAGCCTCTCTAACAACAGCAAAAGCTTCTGGCATAATATCTTCTAAAGTCTTTCCTTCTGATAATTGTTTTTTGAAGTAATCAGTTTTTGCTCTTAATTCTGAATCAGATAATTTTTCCATTTCAGGTTCTAATGCGTTTATTTTATTTACGATTGGCATTACTCTTTTTACTTCTTTTTCACTATAATCACCAAATATTTTTTTAATTAGTCCCATTTAATTTTAGCCTCCCTATTTTCTCTTATATAATACTTTTGAATAATATCACTAATTATTTTTTTTTGCAATAGAAAATTTTATTAATTTATGAAGATTTTTCAATTCATATTTTATTTATTCTTTACATATACTTAAACAAAAACAAAAGGATGGTATCATATGTTTGTATTTAATATAAAACTTAAAAGTAAACAACTATTTAAAACTATTTTAATAGTTTCATTAATTATTGCTATTAGCTTATTTCTTCTTGCTGGATTTAAAATTATTACAGGAATGATGAGTGAAAAAAATTATGATGAATGTGAAATTCCATCACCTGAAGTTGCAGAAATATCTCCAGAAAATTATACTAATATATTGAAAGAAGTTCATGAAAATATTGATACATATGTTGGTCAAAAAATTAGTTTTACTGGATACGTATATAGAGTTGCAGACTTAAATGAAAATCAATTTGTACTTGCAAGAGATATGTCAATAAATGAGACTCAAACAGTCGTTGTTGGTTTTTTAAGTGAATTTCATGATATAAAAAAATATGAAAATAACACTTGGATAAAAATTACAGGAGAAATAAAAAAAGGATATTATTATGGAGATATTCCATATATTGAAGTTACAAATATTGAAAAAGCAGAAATGCCTGATAATCCAATTGTACCAGCACCTAGTGAAACATATATTCCTACTTCAATAATATATTGAAAAAGAGTCAGCTACATATAGCTGACTCTACGAAAGGTTAAATTAAATAAAAGATTTGTACTTTTTTGGCATATCTTTCACTTCACCATAAAAGCATACTTTTGCTAATTGTTTGGCAGAATTTATAATCTGAAATACTAAAATTTTATCTTTTTTCCTTATAACAACATAATCCTGATTATATGCTTCTTCCACGTACATATTGCTATTTCTCTTTCTACCAGAATTTGTATAAACCACAATATTATTATTATCCTTAAAAATCTTTAAACTGTTCTCTCCACGAGATTCAGTAGCATCGGATAAATCTAATATGTTACCAGTAGAAATTTCTTGGTTTTTGAATTTATTATATTGACCATTTATATAATCATAAATCTCCAAACTATTACTACTTTTTTGAGCTTGTATCTTTACTAACTGGCACTCTAAGCCTTCGAGTCTCGCAAAAACTTTAAAGCCATAATCTCTAGTGATAATATTGCTGACATGGTTTTTCTTATAGAAAAGTACAATGTTTATATCTGCCTTTTCTTCAGAAGAACAATCCGCATACTTTATATCGCCATAATATGCACATATCTTTAAAGGATAGCTGTCACAATTCTTACAAAACTCTTCGAGTTGAATTTGAGAAATTAGAATTGAACTATATGAAACTATATATTCCATAAAGTCCTCTTTTTGAACCAACAAAGCACATGTGTCTATTCCTACTATTCCCTCTCCTTTAAATGGATTAGGATATGCTTTTTTGAACATTGTAGGAACATAGATTTTTGCACAATTTAATTTAAACTTTAGTATCTGATATGCATTACCTGTAATATAAGTAATATCATTCTCATTACAAAGTTTTATCAGTTCATCATCATCTGGTCTGTCCGTGTTGATTAATTTTGTGTACTTATAAGACTCATCTAAAGCGATAAATCTCATAATCTGCCTAGATAAGACACTTGTGGTCTTATTATTGTCAAGATTAATTATATCACTTTTGAAAAACCAGAATTTTGGAACCTTATATGGAAAAACCGTAATAAATTCATTCAAGAAATCCTCAAAAGCTTTTATTTCGTCTCTTCCAAGCTTACCAAGTTTCGTTAAGAGGTCCATTCCTAATATAAAGTTTTCTGTTCCAGTTATATCATCCCAAACATATTTAAACTTTATAATGGATTTTCCTTCATAAGAATTGTTGTCAACTGATATACTTTTTTGTTCTTCTTTCGAAGATGAATCAGTCATATCATTAACTACATTATCTTCTTGATTACTCTGATATGAAGTATCTAACTCTGATTCTTTAGAATTTATTTCCTCTACTTCTTTTATTTGAGAACCTAAATTCACTTTTTTTCTACTTTTTCTGAGATCAATTACCATATCCAGATATTGTTCGAGACCTAGACTCACTATTTTTTTCTTAGCTGTTCTGTAATCTTTTACTCCCAAAAAATCAGCTACCTCTTTTTTAGTAAGTCCTTTATCATGGTTAACCTCAAAAAAATCCCGTACTTTTTTAACCATTTCGCCCTTTTGATCAACATTTTGCTCTTTTTTTGGCAAGTCATCAGTTATGTCGGATACCTCTTTAATATCAAAAGAAATCTCCTCAATAGGATCATCTATCTCAGGATAAAATTCCAAATCTTCTATAAAAAAACATGTATGTATTGGAATTTCCTTAGACCAATCCTCTAAACATTGTTGTGCAATCTGCTTGAGTTCTTCTATCTTCTGCACAAACTCAAAAACAGACATTCCGCTAAAAATTACTGATTGATTTAAACTTTTAATTTTGGTTTCATTATATCTCCGTTTTTTGGACATATATACCATTCCTTTCGTAAATAATATAGTGTTATACATAATAACAAGATTATTATAACAGTTTTTCATAATTATGTCAACTTTGTCTTAGTCTATTTTAAAGATACTTTTAAAAAACCCTTCCTCAATAAAAGGTGATAAAATGTTTTTCAAAATAATTAAAATTATTGGTCCAATTAATAATCCAATTATACCTAAAAATTTGAATCCAGTATACATAGATATTAATGTAAAAATTGGATGTATTCCAATTTTATTACTTACTATCTTTGGTTCCAAAAATTGTCTAACTAATAAAGTTACTATATATAATCCTAAAATAGAAAACCCTAATGAATTATTTTGATTTATAATTTCTATTATCCCCCAAGGAACCATTATTGTGCCAGATCCCAATATTGGAAGTGCATCAACAAACATAATTAAAAGTGCCATCAAAATTGGATATTTAATTTGCATTCCCATAAAATAAAATATGTGTAAACCAATTAACACTATTAAAAAAGATATCAAAATTAAAATTATTTGTGCTTTTAAATACATTCCCAAGGTTGATGTTATTTCTCTAGAATGTTTTATTAAGTTTTTCATCCATTTGTGTGGAACATGATGTTCCATTCTATCTAAAATATAAAATTTGTCTGATGTAATAAAATATGTTGCAAGTATTGTAATTATCAAATATATAGCCATTTTAGGGATTTGAGTTATTATTGTAAGAACATTATCTAAAAATCCTCTCAATATGTTTATTCCTTTATTTAATATATCAATACTACTATTTTGGATAATTTCTTGAACATTACTAGAGATTTGAAATTTATTAAAATCTAATCCATTAAAAATGTTTGTTATAAAAATAACTGACTTTTCTAATATTTGATTTAAACCCGATAATAAACTGCTTGCTTCTGATACTATATTAAAAATTATCCAAGAAATTAATCCTATTATTATTGCAAAAACTAATACCAAAACAATTATACTTGAAGTTTTTCTTGTTAATCCGGTATTTTTATTTAGTTTTTTTATTAAAGGTTCTACTAAAAGAGAAATAATATATGCAATTAAAAATGGCATATAAAACACTAAAAATTTATAACTTAAAAAAATAAAAATTACTATTGCAATTAC
>CANRKJ010000010.1 GCA_947631185.1 uncultured Clostridia bacterium
CGCAAAAATATTTTCTGAATTTAAAATAAATGTATGGGCGTTCATCAGATGCCCGCATTTCATCATTTTTAATTTTTCATATGTAGGGGCGTTCATCGGACGCCCGCAAAAATATTTTCTAAATTTAAAATAAATGTATGGGCGTTCATCAGATGCCCGCATTTCATCATTTTTAATTTTTCATATGTAGGGGCGTTCATCGGACGCCCGCAAAAATATTTTCTAAATTTAAAATAAATGTAGGGGCGCTCATTGGGCGCCCGCCAAAAATTCAATATATTATAATTTATTCCCTACTAGCTCCATTACATTTTATGGCTTTCATAAATTCAACAATTACTAATGGACTGAATACCAAAATCAATAATTCTAAAATATTATTTAAAGGTAAATGAGGAATACTAAATACTTCTCTTAATGCTGGAATTAATAATATAACAAACATCAAAGCAGATGAAACTATAATTGCACCAATAAGTTTTAAATTATTAAATACATTTGTTCTAAATATAGATTCTTTATTATCTCTAACATTAAATACATGTACTAATTCTGAGAAAGCTAATGTTATAAATGCCATAGTTTGTGCAATCTCGATTTTTGATTCATCTAATGTTAATCCACCAATTGGTTCATTTGTTGTTTTCAATCCAACTATAAATGCTATAAGTGTTAATAATCCTATCATAACTCCTTGGTAAACAATTCTCCATGTCATACCTTTTGTAAATATTCCTTTACTATTTTTTATAGGTTTTCTTTTCATAACATCTTTATTAGCAGGATCAAAAGCTAATGCTAATGCTGGAAGTGAATCTGTAACAAGATTTATCCATAAAATATGAACTGGTAATAAAATTTCTAAATTAAATATACTTTCAATTCCACAGAATTTTGCTATCATAGGAGTTAATAGAGTGGCTAAGAAAAGTACTACAATTTCGCCAACATTACTTGAAAGTAGGAATGATATAGCTTTTAAAATATTATCATATATTCTTCTTCCTTCTTCAACAGCAGAAACAATTGTAGAAAAATTGTCATCTGTTAAAATAACATCAGCAGCTTCTTTTGAAACATCTGTACCCACAATTCCCATTGCACATCCAATATCAGATGTTTTTAATGCTGGACTATCATTTACACCATCTCCTGTCATAGCAACTACATCTCCATGTTTTTGCCATGCTTTTACAATTCTAACTTTATGCTCTGGAGATACTCTAGCATATACTGAATATTTTGTAATATTCTTTTCAAGCTCTTCTTGTGGCATTTTTTCTAAATCAGCACCTGTTATAGCTTCACTTTCATCTTTTAATATTCCTAAGTCTTTTGCTATAGCAGATGCAGTAATTTTATGATCACCTGTAATCATTACTGTTTTTATTCCTGCAGATTTACATTTTGCTACTGCAATTTTAACTTCTGGTCTTGGTGGATCAATCATACCAACTAATCCTACAAAAGTTAAATCTTTTTCTAAATAAACCATTTCTTCTTTATGAGGCATATGATCTAAAACCTTATAAGCACAAGCTAAAACTCTTAATGCATCTTTTGCCATTTGCTCATTTATTTTTCTTATTTCAAATGCATAATCATTTAAATTTATTTTTACTTCATCATTATATAAGTATGAATTACAACATCTAAGTAATTCATCTACTCCACCTTTTGTATAAACTATATATTGTCCATTACTTTTATGAACTGTTGTCATAAGTTTTCTATCAGAATCAAATGGAATTTCTTCTACTCTTGGATTTTCATCAAAAATATTTTTTGAATATTTTAATTTAAAACCTAAGTCAACTAAAGCTGTTTCTGTTGGGTCTCCAGTAAAACTTCCATCTTTTGCAATTTTGGTATCATTACAAAGCATATTACTATAAACTAATTTATCCAAAGTTTTATCATGTTCTTTTATATCTTTAACATTAACTAATTTATTATTCCAATATACTTTTTCTACAGTCATTTTATTTTGAGTTAATGTACCTGTTTTATCTGAACAAATAACTGTAGCACAACCTAAAGTTTCAACTGCAGGAAGTCTTTTAACAATCGCATTTCTTTTAACCATTCTTTGTACACCAATAGCTAAAACAATTGTTGTAATTGCAGCTAATCCTTCTGGGATTGCAGCAACAGCTAATGACACAGCTGTCATAAACATGTTAATTATAGGTTTTCCTTGAATTAAACCTAAAGCAAATATTACGAAACAAATTAGTAATGCAACTATACCTAAAGTTTTTCCCAAAGCATTTAATTTAACTTGAAGTGGAGTTTCTTGCTTTTCTGTATTATTTATTATACCAGCAATTTTTCCTACTTCTGTATTCATTCCTGTTTCAACAACAATACCTTTTCCTCTTCCATATGTTACTAAACTTGAAGAAAATAACATATTTATTCTATCACCAATTCCTACTTCTCCTTCTATTGCCTCAGATTGTTTTTCAACAGGAACAGATTCTCCAGTAAGTGATGCTTCTTGTGACTTTAAATTAACAGCATCTACAATTCTTAAATCTGCTGGAATATAATCACCTGTATCCACAATTACAATATCACCTGGTACTAATTCTCTAGCAGGTATTACTGATACTGTACCATTTCTCAAAACTTTTGATGCATGATCACTCAATTTTTGAAGAGCTTCTAATGATTTTTCAGCTTTACTTTCTTGAGCTACTCCAATTATAGCATTTACTATAACAACTATCATAATAATTATTGAATCAGCTATTCCTTCTCCTTGAACATAACCTACTATTCCAGAAACTATTGCTGCAATAATTAAAATAATAATCATAAAATCCTTAAATTGTTCAATAAATCTTTCTAATATAGTTTTTTTCTTACCAGCTTGTAATTCATTAAATCCGTATTTTTCCCTGTTCTTTTTAACTTGTTCGTCACTTAGCCCTTTTCCGCTCTCTACTTCGAATTCTTTTTCGATATTAACAATACGTTTGTTATACCATTCTTCCTTCATTTTTACCTCCTATAAATCTTATTTAAAATATTATATTATTAGCTAGTCCATAATATAATTGTTATTTTAACATAATACCAAAATCATTTACTAAATTATATACATTTATTTTTTTAATATTCCTATATCATAAAACAAGACTTTTAAGAAAATAATATTTTAATATTATTTTCTTAAAAGTCTTGTTTACTACTAAAAGTAGCTTATTTACCAGGTTTTTACACCGCGATTGTTGATAAATAATTTAAAACTACTCCCTTTTAGAAATATTTATTATATTTTAATATTATATTAAATATTTGTCAATTATTAACAAAGTATTTTATAAATTATATTATAATTATATTTATAATTTTTGTAAATAATTCATTTTATATAATTAAAAAATAGGCAAATCATTTCTGATTTGCCTATTAAAATTACTCATATTCTATAAAAACATTATCATCAGACTTTTTATCATATACTTTTATATTAAATATTAATTCTTCATTATCATAAACAGCTTTTAATCTAGTAAGAGTTTTATTAGTTTTTTCATCATATACAGCATCATCTAATATAGTTAAATTTTTTATTTTCTGTAATTTAGTAGAGAAATTAAATGTTATTTTCTTAATTAAATTTTCGAAATCTTCTTCATTATCTATTCCTGTTTCAACTAAAATTTCATCTTTATTTTCTTTAAAATATTCATCTACATTATTTTCGGAAATTTTTTTACAATATTTTGGAATAACAATTCTAAAAAAATTATCCCAATTTTCTTGAATATCTTTAGCATCTATTTTGCTATAATAATAAGCAAAAAATTTACTACTGTCATCTGCTGTTATAGCATCTTCATCTAAATGCTCGACTTCCTCATCTGGTTTTATTGAATATCTATATTCACTACTAAAGAAATTTTCATTATCTTTAGATTTAACTTTATTAAATTTAACTAATAAAAAAACTAAAATAAACAATATAACTAATAATATTAATATAATTAATATAATTTTCTTTCTCATATCTCCCCCCTATAATTAATAACTATCTAGAAATCCCGGATTTTGACCTACTCCATAACTTGCTCCATTTGGGGCATTTTTAATATCACCTGTTTCCATCCATTCCATTATTTGCTCTTCAGTTAATATATCGTTAATTATATCTACAGCAAGTTTTGCTTGAGAATTCCATCTCGTTGCTAAAGAACCTGCAGTTGAACCTGTTTTTTCAGCTTTTTTCATTAAAGCAATTACATTTTCTTCTGGTGATTTACTTTCACTAACACAATTTTGCCAACCAAGATTTGGTCCCCATGCTAATAAAGAAAAATATGTTCCTATTAATCCAGGATTATGTGTATCTAATATCCAAGATACTCCTTGATTTTCCATAGTTTTTGCATTATCTTCAGTAGCGATTTGAGCTTCCAAATTCAACAATTTATTATGGTCCTTTTCATCCATAGCCTTAAAGGCTTGTTTTATCTGAGAATCATCATCTTTTGCAATATCATTCCATACAGTATTTGCATCCCAACTAATAAATTGTTGAACTCCACTACAAAATGATGGATCTAATTCATATAATTTTTTACATAAAATATCTGATATATTATTCATATTTTTGTTTGGTAAAGTAGTCCATTGAATTATTCCTAAACCTACTTCGGGTCCATTGCTACCAGTCCACGCTCTTCCATTATAAGTACCAATTTTTGCATTTCCACCTTCATATGGCATAAAGTAGAAATTAAATATATCACCAGTAATTGAAGAATTGCTTGATTGATTTCCACTTGCATCTTCAATCTCTAAATAGTCTTCCACATTTTCTACAACAGATTCGTCTTTGTCTTTCATAATAATTCTTATATTAGCATTACCAGCTACACCTAAAATAGTTCCAGCCTTAAGATATAAATCATTATCTAATTTAATCATTGATGGCATTGATTCTTTTCTTTCTTCTCTTTCTTCTAACTGTTTTTTTACACTTTCAACATAATATTTTGGTATTTCCTTTTTAGTATAATAATTTATTTTGTATTTGTCTATATTAAAATCTTCATCTGTTGATTCTGTAGATTCTGAAGTATCATCTGTTTCTGTCTCGTCTGATGTATCTTCACTTGATGAATCATTTGATGCTACATTGGTACTTGAAGATAATAATTCACTTCCACTTTCAGAATTTTTTGTAAATAATTGTCCCATTATTGTATTATCTATATCTGATAATGTTTCATCTTCTTCCATGGTTCCTGTTAAATCAATTCCTTCAATATATATAGTATAACTATCACATATAGTTTTGCTCTGTTTTTCATTATAATAATCCTCATAGAATGCTTCTAAAGAATCTTTATACTGAGAAACGTCACTAGATGCTGATAAAAATTTAGTTAATGATTCTTTTCCTATAATTTCTAATTTTACATATCCTGTTTTATAAGATTTTCCTATTGGGCTATTTTCATCTAATTCTTTCTCACTCGCAGATAATGCTATTGCATCATATTGACCTTGTGTTACCATTGTTTTTTTATAATTAGAAGTTGATGTACTATTATCAGAACTATCTGTTTCATCTGTTTCATCTGTTTCATCTGTTTCGTCTGTATCTTCACTTTCAGTTTCTGAACTTTCTTTTTCATCACTTTTATTATTTTCTATTGTTTCATCATCTGCAACATAGAATGATTCTAATATTTTATCTTGTGTTTCACTATTAACAGTTACTTCTCCTATTTCAAGTACTTTTGCTGTAGCTGGTGAAACTATTGGATCACCTTTTTCATAACCATCGAATGTTGGTACTCCACCTCCTGTTGTTTTTGGGCTACTTCCATCTGGAGCCTCATTTGGAATTATAACATTAGTTACACCTGCATTTGAAATTAAATCATCTAAACTACCATTATAAGTATATTCATTTTCTAAGTAACTATAGTTTTTATATCCATACCAACCTCCACCAACTTGATTCATTATTACCTTTCCATCTTCTTCTCCAAATAATACCACATAATGTCCCCATTTTGTCATTTGGCGTGTAACTAATACAATTACAGGTTTTCCTTCACTCCATGCAGTTTCTATAGCTCCTTTTAAATTAGACGATGTAGATGTTGCTGATATACCACACTCCTCCATAACTTTGCTTACTGTACCTATAGATAGTTCATTTCCTATAGCTTGTGCTTTTTTTCCACAACCTAATGGAGTATATTCATCACCTACTAATCCAAAACCACTTAATATTGTTGCAGCTGATGTAACACCACATGCATAATCTGCATAAGTACCTGCATTATAACTACTACCACCCCATTCTGAGTATCCTTGCTTATACATATAATATGTTACTCCATTATATGTTAATGTTGCATCACAATGCATTGATTTTTCATTATTAGCTTTTTCATACACAATACCTGATGATGAGTCTCTTGAAGATATTTTAAATCCATCTTCGCTTAAGTTTTTATTTTCTTGTTCAACCTTAGATATTTCTTCTTTCTCGTCAGAATTATCTTCACTAGAACTTTCAAAAGTTTCCTTCACACTAGAATCATTCTCATCAATTTCATATTCATCTATTTTATTTTCATATTCTTCAATTTTTACTTTTAATGCTTCTATATTATTCTCATATTCTGATTTTTTAGAACTATCTTTTTCATTATCTATTTGAGTTGTATATCTTTGTATAAGTTCATTTGCATATGAAATATAAAACTCAATATGTTCTAAAATTTGATTATTTGATACATTATTTGAAATATCATTTTGAATCGTTTGTTCCATAGAACTTAATATATCATTATATGATTTTACAATATCTTCAAACTGTACTTCATTTAGTGATTTAGTAATATAGTCTAAATCATCATATGCTGTTTTTGAATGTATATATGTTCCATAAACATCTGGCTTTTTGTCATATAGTCTATATGGCCATCCAGCTGATCCTGATTCTGGTAATACCCATTCTAATATGTCTTTTGCTGGTTCTATTAAATCTTCTGTATCAAAATAATCTAATTCAACAAATAATTCTTTTAAATCTCTATATGCATAATCTGCATCTGCTGTGTGAGTATTTTCTAATATTGAAAATGCAGTTAAACTCTCTGTAGTTAAATCTACTTTTGAAATTAAATCTGGATTTCTTGGATCATATGTAAATTTTGTTTTAGCTGTTATAGCCAATCCATCATCTGTTGTATCTCCTATATCCAAATCCTGATATTCATAGCTTGCAATATCTGCAACTAAATTTCCATCATCATCTGTTTCTCCTGAAAAGTTTCTTGAAAACTTAAATTCATCTGTCCAACTAGATATTTCTCCTTCATAATAAATCAAATCTATGTATCCATTTAAAGTTGCTTCTAATTTTTGATTTTCTAATTCAGCAGGTTTTCCGTTCGTATAACTGCTTTAATGATTCAACAAATCCTGGTATAGTCATATTTCTTATCGCTGTTCTAGCAAATGTTTCGAATTTTGCATCTATAGTAGACATAATTCCACTTGTAGTGTTTTTGTATAGGTCTAATACATCACGCCAATCATCTCTAATCTGAAAAGCAGTTTCAACAGTTCCATCATATCTATAATATTTTTTATTTTTGAACAAATATTTTATTTTTGAATTTGTCATTCCTCTTTGACCATCTTCAGTCTGTTTAATTACATTTTCAGCAGATAAAGTATAATAAAATACAGCTACTCTTTTTTTACCTAAACTCTTTCTATAATTATCATAAGCAGTTTGAATGCTTTGAATTTTTCTTGGAGAATTTTCATCTACATCTAATTTTACTTTTTCATTTGATGACTCTTCATCATATGAATATGCAGACCAACCACCATTTGCTACATTATCTGATGCAATATAACTACCATTGATTTCATCAGCCGAAATGGTTTTAGCTCTCTTTATATATGAAATATCTAATTTTTTAAACAATCTCTCTATATCACTTTGGTTAGTATTTGTGTCCTCATCATCTTCCTCATCATCTTCTTCATCATCTTCTTCACTATCTTCATTACCATTATTTTCTTGTTCAAAATATTCTTTTTTAGTTTCATCACTAACTTCTGTTTTAGGATCTATATAACCATAATAATCTATTCCTTCTTTGCTTAATGGATTCTCTATAGCTGTATAAATTTCTTCTGGTAGGTCTGAATTTTTATCTTTCCAATCTTCTACATCATCTTCACTTTCTAAGTATGTGCCGTCTGAATTTATTATGAAAATTGCATAATCTTTATTATCTTCATCTAATAAATATTTAGTCCAAAGTTCTCCTGTACCTTTTAAAAACTCTTCATCATTTTCTATTAATTGTAGTTTATCTAAAGTTAAATCACCTTTATGATATTCTTCATATTCATCATAAACTTTATTAGTTGCTACATCATCTTCCCCTGGAATTATGAAGAATGTATCTCTAAACCAACTTCCAACAACTCTAGCTAAATATGGCTCATGTGTTTGAAAACTCTGATCATCTATCTTTCCTAAAGCTTTTATAATATCGTTAATGTATTTTCTACAATTTGGACAAACTTGTTCTATATCATCTATTTTTTCAGAACAAGTTGTTTGACCTGGTGTAAAACCACGTTCTTTTGCTTTATTATAACTTAGACTTTTATACCCAATTGCAGCCATATCATAATTTCCATCTACACTTGTTCTTCTTATTAAAAGTGATAATACAAATTCTCCATCTGCATCTGGATCATATCCATCTTCTCCTTCTTTTTTATTATCATCATTTGTTCCCCATACTGCAATAGGTATTTCATAATAATCATCTGAAGATTTAGTAAATGATACAAAATCATCCCATTTTAAATAATTTCCTATGTAACCTTTATTATCTGGATCTGGATCAAATAATGTTCTAATACTAATTGGACATTTTTCAGGATTATCATCTATAACTATATTAAATTCTTCTTTATTCTCTTTTATTTGTTTATAATAAGATCTTAGCATATCTATAACACCATACTTATCCTGTTCGGATCCCTGATATTTTTCTTTGATATGTTTACTTAATTTTTTTAATTTTATGGTATTACCATTTTGATAAAAAAATGTATCTTTTTCACCACCTGTTTCAACCAACAATAAAGACTTTCCTTCCGCTATTGCTTTATCTTTTGCTTCTTCTACTTCTTTATTTGAAAATACCTCTTCCTTCATAAAAGTTATACATTTTTCCCATGAGCCATATTCTGTTATTTTTTTATCTTCAAATACATTGTCATAATAATCTAATTCATTAAGTGACACGTCTGTTAAACACTTAGTTCCATCTGCTTTAGCTCCACCATTTCCAGAATACCAATAAACTTCACTTGGATCTTGTCCTCCACATGTATATTTTCCACTTGTTAAACTTTCTATTTTATATTGTTTCATTATTTCTTTAGCTTCTTTTCTATTTAAGTACCATGCATCAAAAGGAACCAAGATATGAGTTGTTTTCATAGCATCTGCATCTGTATATTTTAAATATATATCATCATTATCATCATCTTTCATTTCAGGAGTATGAAAATAAGCATCTACTTGAGCATCTTCTATATAATCTAAATAAATTTGAGCTCTTGTATCAAATGTTTGAACCATTGTTGTTACTAAATCAGGAGACATTGTTGCTAAATGTAGAGCTATTAAGAAATCTTGAGATAAACCATATCTACCAGTCCATCCATCTAATTCAAATGTCATAGGATTAGTTCCCCATCCCACTTTAATACTTAACTGGTTATTTTGGGTTATTGTAATTTTGGTTGATCTTGTAACCATATCAAATACACCGTTTAGCGGGATTTAATAATTTACTTACCAAATCTTTAATATCTCCCACTCCAACTTGATCAAATAAATCATATGGGTCTGTTGCTACTCCATTTTCTGAATTCCACAATTCTAATAAACCTTGTGCCCATGAGCCCTGATATCCATTTAATAATTTATTCATATAAACTGCGAATTTATAATAAAATATATCATCATTATTTCTTATTATGTATATTCTTCTATTACTTACAGCATATGTTCTTAATATACTTGATTCATCATTTATATCTTTAACTTTTCCATTTTCATCATATGTTATTCCATATTTTGTGTAATCACCTGATGAACCATCATATTTTTTTGGTAAACCAGTAAAATTATATTCCTGTCCATCTACATCATAAAAAGAACCTATATATTGTTGTTTATCATCTTCGGAATCCTTGTCTTTGTATAAAAAAACTTTATATGTTGGACCATTTTCTTCTTGTTCATCAGCAGGAATGTCTTCAACTACTCTTTCATAGCCCTGTTCTTCTAAGTATTCTACTGTTTTAGTATTATCAAATGGATCTGGTTTTACAAAACCATAACCAATTAAATCATAATCCATACTATGTATATAATCAGCTAATTCTAAAACATCTTCATCACTAGTTGTGGCATCTGCATCAGTTTCATATATGCATTTAATACTTGTGGCAACTTTAGAAAATATTTGATTGATTTTTCCGCTCAACATACCAGGCATATTAAGAAAAAAACCAATAATACCAACAACTATTATAATGATTAAAATAATTATTACAGCAGCAATTAAATATGGAATTATAGGGCCTAATGCTGCTATGGCTTTTGCCATAATTTTACTCTGAGCTCCATTTGGTTTTGATAATACTTTTTTCATTTTAGATAAATTTTCTACAGAAGATTTCTTTTTATTTTGTACATCTTCTTTTGCATCATCTATTAAACTTCTTTCATCATCATCCTCATTCATCTGATACCTCCTAATTAAGAGATTTACCCACTATATATATTATAACAAATTTTTACATAAAAGTAAATTCTATTATATAATTAAATCCCCATTGTCATACTAAACTTATCTACTAAATTTTCATTCTCATCAATAATTCTAACTGAAGTAAATTTAATTTCTTTTGTAGTATCTCCATCATCCCAAAATTTTTGGAAAACAGGAGCTATTGTAGTAGATTCACCAGGTTCAAGTATAATATAATCTGTATCATTATTTGGTCTTTCTTCCTGTCCTAAGTTAATTACTACTTCAGAATCTTCTGCTTCAGAATTTTGGATTATAACTTTATAATTGGATTTATTAGTTAATTTTATATTATATTGCTCAAATTCATATTTTATTATTTGATATTTAACATCAACTTTTATATATTGATTTTCCTGAACACTTTCAATTGAATTTTTTTCAATAAAATTTCCAACATTAAATACTAATTTTTTGTTTTCATCATAATATGCTACCATTTTCTCTTCTTGAAATTTATACTGAGTACCTGTTAAACCAGTTGAAAGAATATCATCAAATAATTTAATAACATAAACATATTTTTTATTGAAAATAGAATAACTTTGTATAGCATATTTTCTAGGCTCATAAAATTTATTATTAACATAAGACTTAAAATCAGACAAACTACCAAAATAGTCATCTTGACAATCTTTTGATAACATCGCATATGCACTTTCATATTCCCTATTATTACAATAATTAACATATTCATCTATAAAATCTTCTACTGATTTATGAACTTTTTTTGGCACAGAACTTGTTGAATCAAGTACAGAAATATTTGGTGTATAGGTAGTTTCTGGCTTTTCATTATCCATGCTTAATTTTATTAATCTATCTATTCCTATAATTATTATAACTATTACTATTGCAATAACAATTATTTTCCAATATTTTCTAAAAAATCTTCTTAATTTTAATTCTATATCTGCTTTAAGTGTCATTTTAACCTCCTTTTAAAGTTATATTCAAATTTAACTTACTCTTCAGAATCAACTTGCTTTTGACTATTTGCCATTGGTTTATCCACACTAAATGATAATTCATAATCATTATAATCATTTTCCTGTATAACAATATAAAAACTAAAATTATTTGGATTATCTACATTTAATATATCATGTGTTTCAACATCTAAAACATATAAATTTCCTAAACGTTCCATATTAGAATATTTTATATTCATTTCTTTAGGAATATATTTTTTCACATATGAATCAAAAGATTCTTCTGTATTAAAATAATTAACTTTAAACTCTGAATTAAGTAGCTTATAAGCATTAGATGTATCTCTTGATTGTAAATACTTTAAAAATTGTGTAGCATAATATTCTGCTCTTTTTTGTTCAGACATTCCCTTAATTTTTTTCAAAGTTTCCTCATTTACAGCTTTAGTCATTTTTTCTTTTGTTTTTTCATCTGTTTGAAGTGAAACAGATTGAGGTTTATCTTCTATATCTTGTTTTTTTAGAACAGTAGATAATATTATCAACATTATAAGTAATAAAAAAATTAATAATATTATAATTAGAGGTATTCTTTTTTTCTTCATAAAAACTCCTTATATTTTTCAAAATACGACTTATATTTTAATTTTATCAAAATTTTAATAAAAAGTAAATTATTTTTCAATAGTTGCACCAATTATTCCAGCATCATTTTTATATTCAGCTGTACAAAAATCAGGAAGTGGTTTACCATTAAAAGTTGAACCATCTTCATTTATTTTTTCATATAATTTTTCTAATACTGGATTTCCTTCATAATATGAAAAACTTCCACCAAAACAAACTACTTCAGGTTCGAATATATCTATTAAATTACAAATTCCCACTTTTAAGTATTCAAGAAATACTTCAATCTCTTCTTTTACTCTTGGATTATCTTTAATTAATAATTCCTCTCTTAAATATTGGCCTGATATATCACTATCTATATCTAAAGTTTCTGTAACCTTTAATTTTAAAGCTTTTATCGAACTATAAGCTTCAAAACAACCTTTTTTTCCACAAGAGCAGGCACGTCCACCTTTATTGACTATCATATGTCCAAATTCGAAACCTGAATATCTTTTTGGTTCTAATAATTTATTATCTATAAAAGTAGCTCCACCTATTCCTGTCCCTATAGCTAAAAATACACAATCACTATAATTTTTCATCGCACCATATTTTTTTTCAGCAAGTGCAGCACATTTTGCATCATTTCGAACTATAACATTTATTCCTGTTTTTTCTTTTAAAATTTCTGCTATATTAAAATTATATATATTTAAATTACTAGCTCTAACTATCATGCCTTTTGAAATAGTACCTGGACAAGCTACTCCTATAAGCTCAATATCAGATTTATTTATTTCATTCTCTTCTAATAATTCATTTATCAGTCTAAGTGCCTCAGTTATAATACAATTTTCAATATTTAATCTATCTTGCCTATTAAATATTCTTGACTTATTTGCTAATATTTTATTTTCACTTACTATTCCTATTCCAATATGACTTCCACCTATATCAATTCCTATTTTCATTAAAACATCCTTTCTCAGCATATTATGTAAAATATACTGTAAAATTTTGCATTAAAATTACTACTAAAGTTGAAAATCCAATATAATATCCAATCGAAACTTTATTTTGATTTGTCATTTCTTCTTTATAATCAATAGACTGTAAATTCGCTTTTCTTTTTACTACTTTTATTACTTTATCCCATAAAGAAAAAATTAGTGTTACCAAACAAACTAAAGCAAATAAAATTGAATCAATTATAAGATTAATATATAAAACAAAACTTATTAATTCTATATAATAATTTGACTTATTTATTTTTTTTATATATTTTTCGAAAATAAGTACTAAAATTAATAATCCTAAAAATACACTATATCTATAAAACACACAACTATTTATGATAAATGAATAAACAATATAAAAACATTGAACTATTACACCAAAAATTAGTACTGATTTATTTATAGATCTATTTTTTTTATCTATTTCTGAAATTAAAATTATAATTACATATGAAAAGACTAAAGAAAAAAAATATATTATTTTATTAATCTCAAAAAAATAATATCTAAAATTCATAGAAACATATAATAATACTATATATATACCTGATAATAATTCTATTAAAAAATATTTAATTTCAATTTTTTCTTTACAATATCTACATTTTCCTTTTAAAAATATATAACTCAATAGTGGTATTAAATCCATAAAGCCTAATTTATGATTACATTTGGGACAAAATGATCTTTCTGTAAAAATATTTTTTTTTAAAGGTATTCTATATATTGCTAAATTAATAAAACTTCCTATAAAAATACCTATTAAAAAAAATAATATATATATTATAATTTTCACTTTATTTTGTACTTCCTTTATTTATAATAAGGCATATACTTTCTAAAAAGCATATGCCTTCTATATTAATATAATATTATTATTCTTCCGTATCTTCTTCTGTATCAAATTCATCAAAAGAACTTGTTTGCATATCATCTTCTGTAACATTACTATCTTCATCTGTATCTTCTGTATCCTCTGTAATTTCATCTTCATCTTCTGTTTTTATATCATCATCTTCTGTATTTTCACTATCTTCTACATCATTTTCATCTGTAATTTCATTAGTCCTTTTAGAAGATTTTGATTTATTTTCTTTATTTGAATTAGTCTGTGATTGGTTTTTCTCAGAATCCTCTTCAACAGAATTAATTACCTCATTTTTATTTGAAGACTCCGGCTGGTTTTTAGTAATAACCATTGAGAATAATACTCCAACTAAAACTAATAATATAATTATTATCAATGCCAATACTACCAAAGTTATTCCTTTTTCATTACTTTTCATTTTAATATACCTCCTAAATTTTAATTTATTTTTGTGTTTTGGTTGAATCTGATACATCTCTCAAATTACTAGTTGTGGTTTTATTTGATGTAGTTGTAGAATTTGTAGTTGAATTATTTGTATTTGCTGTTGAATTTGAAGTAGATGAATCTTTATTTATCGAATTATTAGCAACATTATTAGTTGTATCTGTTGTTGAATTTTCTGTTTTTTTACTATCAGAATTTGTTTCAACTGTATTTTGTGAAGATGCTTCCATTGCTTGAGTATAATCGTAAAATGGATAATTTTTTCCAGTCTCATAATCATTACTAGAATTTAAATACTCTTTTACATTATCTGAATTAACTTCATATGAAGTGACAACATTAGAATCTTTTGACTCAACATCTTCTTTTTGTATATTTGCTTCTTTTTCATCATCTTCTTCAATATCAACAGAATTTTCTGTTTGAATTTGAGATAAAATCTTCTTTGTTCCAGAACTTTGTTCATATTTTGTGACTCCAGAAATAACTTGATTTGGAATGTATTCATATAATAAACTTCCAATCATTAAAAGAATTACTGATAAAAACAAAATAAAAAACAAGAATTCCTTAATTACTTTTTTCATATGTATTACCTCCGTTTTATTCTTCTTTTATGCTGTTCTTTTCAAAAACCATATCATATGATTTAAAACTTGTTCTAACTTTTAAATCTTCTTCTGTAAGTGACTTATCTGAATTTTTCTCGCTATCTTTATTATATTCTTCCATTATAAAATCACTAATTGAAATTCCAAGAGTTGAATCATTCTCTATTGAATCTAAAAAATCTATAATTGCTGTATAACGACCAGTAAATTCAAAACTTAAATCACAAATTGCTTTATCTTCATCAGATACAAAATCATACTGTGATTTATTAACATCAATATTTAAATCTATATTGTTATCTGAAGCAAGTTTTCCAATTTTTTCTGAAATAGTTTGAAAATTATAAATTTCGCCATTAGATGTACTTGAAATTATATTTTTCTCAATTAAAGCCTGTTCATACTTATTTTTATTTTCATTAAACAATTTTATAACATTATCTTTATCTTCATTTTCATTATCACTATAATTTTCGTCCAACTTTTCTTGAACATCAGAAAAACCTGTTTTACTCTTTTCTTCTAATTTGTCTAAAGAAGAACAATAATCACTATATGCATTTTTTACATCTTTATAAGAATTTATTACATTACCAGGTATTTCCTGACAGATTAGAAAATAAATTGCAACTGCAAAAATTAAAATTAATAATATCAATAAAAACTTTCTCATTATTGTATATCTCCTTCAATTGTTACATATATCCAATCTTCATTAGCATTTATAACTTGATTAGAATTTCCAACGCTCTCACCATCTGATGCTTTCACATTTTGCATTATAGAACCATTTGAAATTGCAGCACTAAATGCCCCAATTTGATCATAACTTGATGCAGAAACTTCTATAACTACATGTTTACCTGAAACATTTTTTATAGATAAAATTTTTACTTCTTTAGGAACTACATTTGCAATAGATTTTAATGCATTTGGAATAGCACCTTTTGAAATTTTTTCTTTTTCGGTATTAGACATATTGTTAACTTTTTCAGTAAGTTTAGCATATTTTTCAGCTTGTGATTTTATTTTATCTACATCAGAATTTGCTTTATCTATTTCAGAATCTAAAGTAGATATACTACTTTCTATTTCTGCATTCATACTATTTATTCTATTCATTATAAAACTAGAGAAAATTAAATATACACCAATAAATAAAATTAAAATTACATTTATCCTAACCAATAATTTATCAAAAGCACCATATTTCTTTTTTTCTTTCTTTGTTACTTTTTCATCTTTAACTTTAACATTATTAGGTTTATTTTCCAATCCATCTAATGCAAGACCAATTGCTGAATTAACTTCAATATAATCTTTTAAAAGAAAATTATTATTTTCAATAAATGCTGGCTTTAATATTTCGCAAATTTTATCAGGTATATATTCTTGAAAATACAAATCAATGTTGTTAATTGCACTTCCTAAACCAGATAAATAAATCTCATTAATATCTATAGTTAAATTATCAATATAATTTTTTACTTCATATATTATTTTTTGCAAAGTAGGCATTATATCTGAAATATGCTCATTACCATTTGAATAAAAATCATTAGTTTCATTAGTATATATTGTAGTATTTTTGCATACTTCATAGGATTTTCTTTCAGAATTTTCTACTTCAGTTATCTTTTCTAAAATTTGTTCCATTCCCAAATCCAATACTTCATATGCAACAACATTGCCTTTATATATTGTAGTAATAGATGTTTGTTTTTCTAAATCAATTATAGCTACATTTTCATGTAAGTTTGAATCTACTATGTTAACCAAACTATCTGATACTAATTTTATTGTTTTGATTTTCTTTCCTGTAAAAGCATTTTCTGTTCTTTTTAGCTGTTTTGGATCATTTAACATTTGACTAGATAATCCAACAATAATTGGTATTTTAAAGCTTCCAGTTTCTGCAATTATTTTTTCAATTTCACTTTTTAAATTCTCAAAAAAAACAATATTATATGACTCAACTTTTATATTATCATTATCCTGAACTAATTTTGCATATTTAATTAAGCCTTCATCAATATAGATTCCTAAACTAGAGCTTGACATTTCTAATCTCCTTTTCGATAAAAAACAATATTCCACAAATATTTAATCCTTCTAATTACTTATACCTTTTAATATAAAAATAGTCAATATTTTTCATATAACTGTGATTTAAATGTAACTCTATTGTAATAAAAAAAAAGCAACATAAAATTATGTTACTTTTTTATTGTTTTTTTATTTTTGGTTTTGAAACCAATGATGCTATATATCCAAAAAATACTGCTGAAGAAATTCCGGCAGCAGCTGATTTTACTCCTCCAGTTAAAGCTCCCAAAATTCCCATTTCTTTTACTCCATCTATTGCTCCTTTAGAAAGAAGATTTCCAAATCCCAAAAGAGGAACTGTTGCACCACATCCCGCAAAATCTATAACTTTTTTATATATTCCTAAACCTCCAAGAACTGCTCCTGTAGTTACAAATATTACCAAAATTCTTGCTGGTGTTAATTTTGTTTTATCTATTAAAATTTGACCAATAACACATATAAAACCTCCTACTAAAAAAGCTTTTAAAATCATAAACCAATCCATTTATTTTCCTCCATAAAAAATACAATTATAAATTTTCTATACTTATTGCATGTGCTATACCAGGAATACTTTCGCCTTGTTGACTACTTGTAGAATTCATTAAAGCACCTGTAGCAATAACCAAAACTTTATTAATTTTTTTCTCTAATAATTGCTTATAAATATAACCTGAAAATATACTAGCTACACAACCACATCCAGATCCTCCACTATGAGTATCCTGTTTTTCTCTATCAAACATTAAAACACCACAATCATTATATACACTTTTTATATTATAACCTTTTGTAAGACTTAATTCTGTTAGAATATCTTTACCTATATATCCTAAATCACCTGTAAATATTGCATCATAGTAACTAGGCTTTCTACCTGTATCTTGAAAATGTGTTATTAAAGTATCTAAAGCAGCTGGAGCCATAGCTGCACCCATATTGTTAGCATCTTTTATTTCTTTATCAATTATTTTTCCTGGAGTCATTCCAGTTATAAATGGTCCATTTCCATTTTTACTAATAACAGCACTTCCTGCACCTGTTACAGTCCATTGGCTTGAAGGTGGTCTTTGATTTCCAAGTTCAAGTGGAAATCTAAATTGTTTTTCTGCACTACAAAAATGACTTGATGCAGCACATACTACATTTTGAGCAAAATCACCATCAATTGTCATTGCACCTAAAATTAAACTTTCAACAAAAGTAGAACATGCACCAAATATTCCAAAAAATGGTACATTACTATCTCTAAGTCCAAATGATGATGAAATACATTGATTAAGTAAATCTCCAGCAAAGCAAAAATCAAGTTCTTGCATAGGTATTCCTGATTTATTAATTGCTAAACTAACTGTTTCTTTTATAAATTTACTTTCCGCTTTTTCCCAAGTTTTTTCTCCCCAAAATTCATCCTCTAAGCATTGATCAAAATAAGTATGCATTGGGCCTTCTTTCTCTTTTGGTCCTACAATACAGGCTGTATTAACAATTGCTACAGGATTTTTTAACATGAATGATTGTTTTCCAACTTTTTTCATATTTAATTTCATTCCTTTCTAAGGTACAAATCTGGTTGGAAAAGAATTAAATTTTGATTTAGGGAAACATGTTTAAAATTTATTAGTCGTACTTTGGATACACTAATTAAATTTTAAATAAAGTTCGTTACTGCACAACACCAAAATTGTAATTATTTTTCAACCTAACTCTCCTTTATAAAATAATCTATACTAAACTAATATACTGAGTATTTAATAACAAATAAATAATTCCTACAATTATACTAGATGAAATTCCATAAACTAAAACAGGACCTGCCACTGTAAACATTTTAGCACCTACTCCCATTACATAACCTTCTGATTTATATTCCATTGCAGGAGATACAATAGAATTAGCAAATCCAGTTATAGGAACTAAAGAACCTGCTCCTGCAATTTTTCCAATTTTATTAAAAATATTTAATGAAGTTAGAAAAGCACTAAAAAATATAAGCATTATAGAAACAATTGCATAACTATTTGTTTCTTCAACACCTCTTAATTTGCATATTTCAAAAATAATCTGACCTATACTACAAATCAACCCACCTATCCAAAAAGCATTTAGACAATTTTTTAAAATAGGAGAATTAGGTGTCTTTTTATCAACATATTTTTGATAATCTTCATTACTTTCAATCGGTTTTATAAAAAACACTTCCTTTCTCTTTTTTTCTATTTTTCTCAAAAACTGATTTTTTATACAAAAATTTCTTTAATAAATTGGTTCGCCGTGCGAGATTTTCAGTTATGAAAATCTCTGTGCATCTTTGCGCGTAATGCTTTTATATAATATGAAAGCATTACTTTCATATTATAAAATAAAAACCTTCATCATAAGATGAAGGTTTTTATTTTAATTAAATTCAGACCATAACTTTAAAACATCTTCCCTTGAAACATACTTTTCTTTGTATATTTTTTCAGTAAGAGCATCCAAAAAATCCTTATGCTTTTCAAGTTTCTTAATAGCATATTTTTTAGCTTTTTTTAAAATTTTATCCACTAACCTTTCTATAATTAATTTTTTTTCAGAAGAAAGATTAAAATATTCTTCAGGTTTGCAGAAGAAATCTTTTCCGAGCTGTTTGTAAGCTCCAGATGTACAAACAAAAGCTTTTGCAATGGAATTTGCTTTTTCTAAATCAGATACAGCCCCTCTATCATTGACACCTTCAGCATATCTACCAGCTAAATAAAAGCTAATATACTTAATACAATTTTTCTTGTTTTGCCAACCAGTTCCGGAATTTAAAAAAATCATTGTTAAACCATTATATCCCTTATCCGAAACACCTATTATAGTAACTCCTTCAAAATAAATGAAATCCAAAAGCAAAGCAATTAAAGTGTGTCCTGCTTCATGCCTAGCTATTTGTTTTTCATCCTTTGATATTTTTATAAATTCATCAGAGCCATCTCTTTCCATATAGCTTTTACATACATGATCAAATGTGAGTTTTGTAACTTTTTGGTACTCAAATTCAGACATTATTTTATCTAAGTACGTAAGATAAACATCATATGAAAGATAATTTCGAAATATCTTTCCCATCTCCACATCATAAATCATTTTAAGAGCTTTATCTTCTATTTCTGCTATTTTGTGATATTGCATAAGCTCTTTAATTCTTGGTTTTAATGTAGAAATAATTTTATCTGCCATTTCTTCCTGTTTTATGTAGAAGCATAATGATTCACACAGAATTTCCCTCATTTCCATCTCATTATTATATATGAAGTCCTCGTCTATTGATATAATAAACTTAATTAAAATATCTTCTTTAAATGCAAGTGTTACATTTTTAAGAATAGCTGAATATTCTGACCAAAAACTCCCCATAAATTTTTCAAAGTTATCAAAAAAGAAAATTAGATTTTTGTTTCCTTCTTTAATATACTTTTCAGCTACTGTTATAAGTTCTCTGATTATATCATCATCCGAAAAGTTTAAAAAATTAGTTTGTGAAACCTCAATAACTTTGGTACCTGATAAACGAGCAATTTCTGACTCTTTCATTAGTTTCTGGACTAGATAATAGACTAAACTAGTTTTTCCACTACCTTTCTCTCCTATAATAAGTATACTGTTGCAATCTTTCATAAGTAAATCCTGCAAAAGTCTCCTATATTGAATTCCCAGCTGTTCATTCTCTGAAAATTCTATTGGATAATAATAAAGATATTCATTCAAATCATAAAAAACGGTCTGAAATGTTTCTTCAGTATCAACATCTCCTTCTTCTTTGGGAAGTATTATCCAATTGGATTTTTCTTCCTTCTCGTTGTCTTCACACGGCCGGCCAATGTTTTGTTCTTGAGAAGTCTCAAGATTAGGATTGTCCTTTTCTGTAAAAATATTATTGTTGTTCATTACGAACACTCCTTTCTAATAAAAATTTATTCTATAATATCACATTTTTTCTGTATTTTCAACTTTTTTAATAGAGCAAAAACGAATATATAAAATGGGTTAGTAAAACTAACCCATTTTATATTATAATTATTCAATTTGATTATTACCATATAAAGCCCATAACTTTAAAATTTCATCTCTACTTAAAAAATTTTTTTTAAGCAAAGCTGAAGCCATTTTAGCTATAAATTCTTTATTATTTGATATAGCCATCTTAGCGTAATTAGTAGCATCTTTAATAAGCTCTCTCACTTCCCTATCAATAATATTTTTATTATGTTCTGAAAAATTTTTATATTCATCAGCATCATAATAGACATTAATTCCAACAGGATTTGATAAACCCGAACTGCAAACAAACTTTTTAGCATAATAATTTGCTACATTTAAATCATCATAATTACCAGAGTCCAAATTCTTTTGAGCATACTTACCAGCCAAATAAAAAGCAAGATATTTTACGTAATTATCCCGATTCATCCACCATACTCTATCATCTATATTTGTGATTGTAACACCATCTCCAGTATCACCACTAGGTGTTCTTATTTTAAAAATCGATACACCACTTAGATAAATAAAGTCTTGGTTCAACAATGCAATGACACTATGACCCGTTTCATGCAAAGCAGTATCTTCCTTATTATAATTATTATTAAAAAACTCAGATGAATCTTCACTTTCTATTTCTTTTTCATTTTCTTTATAATAATTTAAAACAGTTTCACAATCCAAAAAATTTACTCCTTCTAGTTCACACCAACACAAAACATTATCTAAGTTTATTAGAAATCTTTTATATGATGCAAAGAACATTTCTATCTCAACCGTTGACATCGTATAAATCATTTCTAAAGCCTCATAACATATTGACTTAACACCGTGAACTTTTTTTAGCTCTTCAATTCTAGGGTTAAGAGTTGATATTATTTTTTCTGGCAATACTTCTTGGGTTATATTCATCATTACTGATGATTTTACTACACTACTTTTTAAATCATCTTCAAGGATATAAAACGTATTACTTTCGACTGTAAGAACGAATTTTATAAGTTCAAAATCCTCAAACTCTGATATAACCCAATCAAGTATAGTAGGATATTCATACCAAAAAGTTGTAGAATATCTGTCAAATTCATCTAAGAAAATTATGACTTTTTTCTGATTCTCATTAGCAAGTTTATGTAAAACATTACTAATTACTAACGCAATTTCAGTAGAAGATTCAGAAAAAGATTTTGGAGAGAAACCTATAACTTGAGCTCCTTTTAATAAATCTGTACAATTTTCTTTGTTTACCTCCTGAGCAAAATAGTGAAGCAAACTGCTTTTTCCATTTCCCTCTTCTCCTAAGATTAATACACTATCTAAACATAGCAGAACTTAAAGCTCTACATAATTTCTTATACAACCGAGTTGTTAAATCAGAAGTTGTAAAATCTATAGGATACTCTGAAAGATTCTCAGTTATATTATAGTAAAAACTATATAACTTTTCATCCTCATGAACTTCTAATGGATAATCATCTCCTTCTTCATTTGCATTCAATTCTTTACTTAATTTATCATTAAGTTCTGAATTGAAACTTAACATTTCTGATTTATCATCAGAAAGAGGGTTGTTCTTATGCTTTTCCTTGTTAGTATTCATTTAGAACACTCCTTTCAAAAATTATGTAAATATAATATCATATTTACATAATAAAATCAAGAAAAAAATATACAGCAAAAACTATTTTTCACTGTATATTTTTAATATTATTCCCATTCAATTGTTGCAGGAGGCTTACCTGTTATATCATAAACCACTCTGTTTACATGTTTTACTTCATTTACAATTCTACTTGAAACAATTTCTAAAACTTCATATGGAATTCTTGTCCATTCTGCTGTCATAAAATCTGATGTAGTAACAGCTCTTAATGCGACTGTATAATCATACGTTCTTTCATCTCCCATAACTCCAACACTTTTTAAGTTGGTTAAAACAGCAAAATATTGATTTATTTCTCTATCCAATCCACTTTTAGATATTTCTTCTCTAAATATAAAATCTGCTTCTTTTAATATATCTAATTTACTCTCTGTAATTTCTCCAATAATTCTTATTGCAAGTCCTGGACCAGGAAATGGTTGACGATATACTAAAAATTCTGGCAATCCTACTTCTAATCCTACTTTTCTTACTTCATCTTTAAATAAATCTCTTAAAGGTTCTATTAGTTCTTTGAAATCAACAAAATCAGGAAGTCCTCCAACATTGTGATGACTCTTAATTGTACTACTTGCTCCAAATCCGCTTTCTATTACATCAGGGTAAATTGTTCCGTTGTGCTAAATAATCAACTTTTCCAATTTTTTTAGATTCTTCTTCAAAAACTCTAATAAATTCCTCTCCTATTATTTTTCTTTTTCTTTCAGGATCATCTATTCCTGAAAGTTTACTTAAGAATCTATCTTTTGCATCTACTTTTATAAAATTAACATCAAAGTTTTTTGTAAATACTTCTTCTACTTCATCTGCTTCATTTTTTCTAAGCAACCCATGATCAACAAAAATACATGTTAGATTTTTCCCTATTGCTTTATTTATTAAAGCAGCCACTACAGATGAATCTACCCCACCTGATAATGCACATAAAACTTTTCCATCTCCAACTTTAGTCTTTATAGCATCAATAGTATTTTTGGCAAAAGAATCCATTCTCCAAGTACCTGTACATTCACAAATATTATATAAGAAATTCTTAATTATTTTTGTTCCATTTTTAGTATGATTTACTTCTGGATGAAATTGTAAACCATATATTTTCTTTTCTTCATTTTCCATTGCTGCTACAGGACAACTAGAAGTTGATGCTATTGTTCTAAATCCATCCGGAAGTTTTGAAACATAACAAGTATGACTCATTAAACAATCATTATAATCTCCAATTTCTTCAAAAATTTTTGACTTTTCAAATTTTACATTTATTGTTCCATATTCTCTTTTTTCAGCTGTTTCAACATTTCCATTTAGTAAATAGGCTGTAAGTTGCATTCCATAACAAATTCCTAAAATAGGGATTCCCATTTCAAAAATTTTTCTGTCAAGCTTTGGACTATTCTCGTCAAAAACACTAGCAGGTCCACCTGTAAAAATAATTCCTTTTGGATTTTTTTCTTTTATTTTATCTATTGTTGTATTATATGGTAAGATTTCAGAATAAACATTACATTCTCTAACTCTTCTTGCAATTAATTGATTATATTGTCCTCCAAAATCTAAAATTATTATTTTCTCTTCCATAGAAATAAAATCTCTCCTCTATTACATATTATTATCATATTCTTTTAAGATTACATCATGTGCTCCACCTTCTTTAATACTTACAGCAGATACATATGTAAATCTAGCTTTTTCATGAAGTTCTTTTAAACTTATACTTCCACAATTACACATAGTTGATTTTATTTTACTTACTGTTATAGCTAGATTATCTTTTAATGCTCCTGCATATGGAATATAAGAATCTACCCCTTCTTCAAAAGAAAGTTTATTTTTAGCTTCTCCACCTAAATCATATCTTTGCCAATTTCTTGCTCTATTTGAACCTTCACCCCAATATTCTTTAAGAAATGTTCCATTTCTTTTTATTTTTCTAGTAGGGCTCTCATCAAATCTTGCAAAATATCTTCCCATCATAACAAAATCTGCACCCATTGCAAGAGATAATGTTATATGATAATCATGAACAATTCCACCATCTGAACAAACTGGAATGTAAATACCAGTTCTTTCAAAATATTCATCTCTAGCTTCTATAACATCCATTAAAGCACTAGCTTGACCTCTACCTATACCTTTAGTTTCTCTTGTTATACAGATAGAACCTCCACCAACACCAACTTTTATAAAATCAGCACCAGCTTCTGCTAAGTAATAAAATCCTTCTTTATCAACAACATTTCCTGCACCAATTTTTACTTTATCACCATAATTTTTTCTAACCCAATCAATTGTATTTTTTTGCCAAACTGAATATCCATCTGATGAATCCATACAAATTATGTCAACACCTGCATCAACTAAAGCTGGTATTCTTTCTTCATAATCTCTTGTATTTATTCCAGCACCAACTATATAACTTTTATTTTCATCAAGTAGTGAATCTGGATTATTTTTTCTGTCTTCATAATCTTTTCTAAACACTAAATATTCCAATCTATCATCTTCATCTAAAATTGGTAAACAACTTATTTTATTTTCCCAAATAATATCATTAGCTTCTATTAAACTTATACCTTTTCTGGCAAATACAGCTTTTTCTTTTGAAGTCATATAATTATTAATTGGCTCATCTAAATCCACTCTAGATAATCTATAATCTTTATCTGTAACAAGACCAATAAATTTTCCATTTGCAGTTCCATCTTCTGTAATAATTACTGTTGAATGTCCTGTTTTTTCAATCAAACTCATAACATCTCTTAATTTTGTTCCGCTTTTTACATTTGAATCACTAGTAACAAAACCAGCTTTATATTTTTTTACATTTCTTACCATTTCTGCTTGACTTTCAATTGATTGAGAACCATAAATAAAAGAACATCCTCCTTCACGTGCAAGTGCAATTGCCATTTTTTCTCCTGAAACAGCTTGCATTATTGCTGACGTAAATGGGACGTTCAAACTAATCTTTGGTTCTTCTCCTTTTTTAAATTTTACAAGTGGTGTTTTTAAACTTACATTACTTGGTATACATCTCTCATCAGTTAAATTTGGAATTAATAAAAATTCATTAAAAGTTCTTGAAATATCTTCTAAAATCTTTGCCATTTTTTACCCCCTATTTTAAAATTATTGATATTTATTATATAACAAACTAAAACAATAATCAACGATAAATTACATTTTTCTTGAATTTTGCAAAAAATATAATACCGAAATTTTGTTATAATTAGGAATAGGTAAAATTTGTACTAAGAAGTTTAGAGAACTTTCCTATTATGAAAAAATCACATATTTTCTATAAATTCATATTATATATTAGACAAGCAGAAAGGATATGATATTATGGAATTTGAAGAATTAGATAAAAAAGATAAAAAAATTGAAATTACAGGAGTTATAGAAAATGGAAAACAATATGATTTAGATGTAAAATTACCAGAAGATGATAGAGATGTTATTTTCGGTATAATAAAAAATCAATATGGTGATCCAATTTCTGATGCTGTTGTAAAATTAATAGAAGTTACAAAAGATATTTTTGGAAAAGAAAGACGTCCAGTTTCTCATACTTTTACAGATAAAAATGGACAATTTGTTTTCGGACCTCTTTGCCCACATAAAAAATATGCAGTTGAAATATGGGTAAATAGAGTTGAACACATTAAAATATGCGAAGTATGTAATCGTAAAGGAAAATGTTTAAAAGGTGTTGACTTAGATTGTGACGGCCCTTGTAAAGCAGAATATGAAGAAACATTAGTAGATGATAAAAAAGAATAAAAAATCTGATGAGTTTAACTGAGGCTGCTGAAAAAGTAAAAAAAATAGCGAATTGGAAAATAAATTTTCTAATTTGCTATTTTTTCTGTACTAAATAATAATAATTTGATATAATTAGCATAGTTGAAAGGGTTGGTATAACTATGTTAAAAGCGAATAATCAATTATCATTTTGTTTAAGTTCACATGCATCTCTTTTTGATGTGTTGATAGAAAAAAATAATTTTTGGAGACAACTAAAAGATATGGTTGATTTTTCTTTTGTTTATGATGAATTAAAGGATAAATATTCATCTACAATGGGAAGAAAAGCCGAAGATGTAATAAGAATGTTTAAATATCTTTTACTAAAAAATTATTACAAATTATCTGATAGAGATTTGATTGCAAGAACAAGAACAGATATGTTATTCAAATATTTTTTAGATTATCTACCAGAAGAAGTTAACTTAATTGATCCTAGCCTTTTGACAGTGTTCAGAAGAGAAAGATTAAGTAATAAAGATAATGAAGAGGAAACATCAACTAATTTGATGGATAAGCTAATAGCCCAAACTGTTGATATTGCTATTAAAGAAGGCGTAATTGAAGTAAAAAACAAACTAATTCAAGATTCAACACATACAAACGCAATGTACCAACATATTTCACCAAGAGAGGAGTTAATAAAACAGGCAAAAGAATTAAGAAAAATGGTATATAAAATAGATGAAACTATACATGATAAAATGCCAAAAAAACGTGAAAGTACAGGACTATTAGAAGATCAAATTGAATATACAAAAGAATTACTTAATTTATTAAAAAAAGATGCTAGATTTACAATAATACCAGCAATAAATGAGAAAATAAATATGCTAGAAGAAACAATGAATGATACTGAATATGAAATTGAATATTCAAAAGATAAAGATGCAAAAGTTGGACATAAGACAGCAGATACATCTTTCTTTGGGTACAAAACACACATAGCAATGACACCAGAAAGAATAATAACAGCAGCAGTAGTAACATCAGGAGAAAAGCACGATGGAAAACAATTACAAAAATTAGTTGAAAAGTCTCAAGCAAATGGTATTGAAGTTGAGGCTGTTATTGGAGATGGAGCATATTCTGAAAAAGAAAATATTGAGTATTGTGAAGAAAAAAATATAAAATTAGCAAGTAAATTAAGTAAACAAGTGACACATGGAAATAGAAAAGAAAATCAAACTTTTGAATATAATAAAGACGCTGGAATGTATGTATGTCCAGCGGGACATATGGCAATTCGAAAAGTAAAACAAGGAAGTAAAAAGGATGCAAATGGAAAAAACAGCAGAGTAGAATGTTATTATTTTGATATAGAAAAATGCAAACATTGTCCATATAAAGAAGGATGTTACAAAGAAGGTTCAAGAACTAAAACATATAGTGTAAATATAAAAGATGATATCCACATAAAACATATGGACTATATGAAAACAGAAGAATTTAAAGAATTATATGCAGAAAGATATAAAATTGAAGCAAAAAATTCTGAATTGAAAAGCAATTTTGGTTATGATACAGCTAATGCATGTGGAAAAAATGGAATTACAATCCAAGGGGCTAGTGCGCTCTTTTTAGCAAATATAAAACGAATAATAAAATTAAGAGAAGAAAAAACAAAGAAAAATGGATAGAAATGTCCATTTATTATTTTGACTTTTGGCTAATTGTTAAAAAAATAGCGAATTAGAAAAAAATTTCCAAATTCGCTATTTTTTTGTGCTACTTTTTCAGCAGCCTCAGTTTAACTCATCAGATTTTTTATTAAAATCCCATCTTTTTCATTAAATGTTTTCCTTTTTTTAGCATTTTCTTTTTTTCTAAATCTATTGATCCTGAATACATCATCATAGCTCCGGCTGTTATAGCAGTTCCTAACATCATACCTTTAAAAAACTTCATAATTATACCTCCTATTTAAAATACATTTTTCATTTTTTCTTTATAATCTTATTTTTCCTTCATTATTTTTTTTTATACTCTACAATAAATTCATAAATTTCATAAAATGCTATTAAAAGCAAAAAATATCCAAAATATTTTTTTAAATTATCACTATTTACATAATTTGCTAAATTTGAACCTACAAAAGCTCCTATTCCACCTATAATTGAATATTTTATTATTAATTTTTTGTCTAATAAATTTCTTTTACTATTTACTATTCCTGCAGTTATTGATGCACAAGTAAAAAAGATTAAATTTGTTGCCTGAATTGTTTGCTGATTTAAATTTGAAAATAAATCTAAAAGCAATATTAATATTGTTCCTCCACCCATTCCTAAACTAGCAACAATACCAGCAATTATTCCATAAAATATTTCCATATAATTCATCTTCCTTAAACATTATAATAGCAAAAATATATTTATAAAAAACAAATCTTACATCCTGAATAAATTAAAAACATAATAAATAAAATTTTTAAAATTTTACTATTTAATTTTACTAATAATTTACTTCCTATAAAACTTCCTATTATTCCTCCAATAGAACACTTTAATGCTAAATTAATATCTATAAAATTATTTCTCATATAGATAAAACCACTAATTACTACTAATGATAAAATTATTAAAATTACGTTAGCTCTAGATTTTACTTCATCTATTTTTAAATAATGAACAAAAAAAGGAACCAATAATAATCCGCCTCCAGCTCCGAAAAATCCACTTATAAACCCAGTTAAAATTACAATTATAATCTCTAAAACTCTATTTTTTTTCATAAACTTATTTTAACTAAATTTTTTTATTTTTATTCATTATTATTATACTATACTTGATGAAATTTCAAAAAAACTAAATCATCCAATAAATGTTAAAACTGTGGAATGTATTTAATGGGAGATTACCATGAACCTCCTCCACCTCCTCCAGAGCCTCCTCCAGATGAACCACCTCCGCTATCACTTGATGGACTAGATGACATAGCACTCTGTGCTGATTTCATTGTATCATTCATAAAATGATTAAATTCTTTCATACTAAATGTATCATAACCTACATACCAATTTGGAGCTTGCAAGGCTATTGTTTCAAATTGACTCATCCATACATCTGATACTCCTAAAGCATAAGTATATGGTAAAATATTATAAAAATATTCTGGATTTTCATTTACTAATGCTTCTAATTGAGGTTTCTCTGCCGTTTCTAAAAATCTCTTAAATCCTTTTAACTTCCCTAGTATTTCATTTCCATAAGGAGTTCTTTTTGTTATTATTTTTTCAAAAAACATGAGTACAGTAATACTTATTAGCCCTATTATATAAGTTGTTATATACCAAATGTTTCCTTCTAAAGATGGCCATACCAAAAATGCCCAAGGCAAACCACCAAAAAGTCCTCCAATCAATATAGCAGATATTTTCGACATTTTTGTGGTCCCCATTAAGCTACCAATTATTGTTGTAAATCCAAATCCGAGGGAAAATCACCATAAATGGTAATATTGTGAAAAACCAAAGCACACCCTTGTCCAACACAGGGTTTACTGTTATTAGAATAAAAATAGAAATAATCATAAAAATTAGCCATCTATTTTTCCCAATAGAAGATGATTCAAAAATCTTACTTTTATTTTCTTTAGAATTCATTTTTGTTTTAATTAGGTCTACTGTAGTATAAAAGTTATTATAAAGATCTTTAGAAGTTACAGATTGTTTAATTTCTCTTGGTTCCACAGGATTCTGCAATGGCTTTAAAAAGACTAACTTTTTCACCATTATTTTTTGCTTCTTTCATTATTTCTTTTGTCTTTTTCCAATTTAATGTTGAGGTAGAAGAATTATCGAATAATCCGTTAAAAAATATTGCTTCATATTCATTATTTCCAGAATATTCTTTTAATTTTGTAATTTTAAACCCTTTATTTTTTGATAATAAACCAGTTTCTTCTGTTTCTTCTATTTTTAGATAACCCTGGTTTGCTAAATAAATAAGTAATGATACAACTGCTTTTGTATCTACAGAACCATCATACAAAAAGCCTACTTCTGCTGAATTATATCCTTCTGGTGGATAAAACTCTACTGTTTCAATTACTTTATCATCAATTCCATATTTAGTCCATAATCTATATGCATTCAAAACAAATACTACACATAACACAATTACAAAAATTGAAAATATATCTATGTTACTACTAGCCCCTACAAAATATCCCTCTGGTAATGTAAGTCTAACTGTCAATGCTTCGCCCTCATATAATGTATCTATTGTGTTTCCTATAATAGTATTTCCATCTACATTATATTTTACATTAGAACTATCAGTAGAACCTACATCTCCACTTGAAAATCCCAGTAAAGACTGGTCAAATGATTTAGGCATTGTAATAGTAAAAGACACATTGTGTATATTTGTATCCCATTCATCACCAATCAAATTAAAATATAATTCATCTACATTTTTTAATGGATCTTTTCCTATATTATATTTATATTTGATTGTATAACTATGCTTTTCAGTAAGTGTTAAATTGGGATCTCCTATTTTTATAACTTTATATCCGTATTGAATAAATGTCTTATAATTTTCGTTAACACTAATATTACTTATTTGTGCTCTGTTATTTGATTTAGTTCCATCTAATCTTGTTATGGAATTTTTTAATGGTATTTTTCTAAAAATTCCATGTTGTGGTACATTAAAATATACAGTGATTTTTTCTGTTATATCAAAAGTATTATCCTCATTTACTATCATATCAATATCATAATTATCTATTACATATTCATATTCAGAGTCAGCAAGTTTATCCAAAACACTTAAATCAATTTCATCACTTACAGCATTAACTTTAGGAGTAACCAATACTATTGAAAAAAAAACAATTATAAAGCTTATTAAAGTATACTTATTAAAAATTCTTTTCATTTCTCCTCCAAATCTATTTTTACATTATTTTTTTCTTCTGAATTTGTCTCAAACATAGTAGCTGAGTGAAATCCAAATATACTTGCAACAACATTACTAGGAAACATTTGAGTTTTATCATTGAAAATTCTTACAGTTCCATTATAATATTTTCTGCTATTTGCAATTTCATCTTCTATTTTAGTTAAAGCATGACTAAGTTCCATAAAATTTTGATTAGCCTTTAAATCTGGGTAATTTTCAGAAATAGCCATAATTTTTGATAATCCTTGAGTCAATTGTTCGTTTACATTAATTTTTTTATTTATTGACATACTTTCATAGACGTTTGTTCTTAAAGAAGTAATTTTTTCAACAGTTTCTTTTTCATATTTAGTATATCCCTTTACAACTTCAACTAAGTTAGGAATTAAATCCCATCTTTTTTTTAAATATACATCCATTGTCGAAAATGCTTCTTTCACAAGATTGTTTGATTTTACCAATCCATTATATGTTACAAGAACATATAACAATAATAATATGATTAATCCAATAATTATGTATACTATCATTTTAATTCTCCTATTTTATATCTTTGTATTTTTTTAATTTTATCTCTTATATAACTAAGAAGATAAAATTTGTCACTTCCAGTTGAATTTTTATTTTTAGCATATTTGTACTATCTCTCTTTTGTATAAAAAATTTTACATTTCTATTGTATCATCTTTAATATAATATTTTGTTCCCAGCATTTTATCCGGTAAATACTGTTGTTCAACCCAATGGCCAGGAAAATCATGAGGATATAAATATCCTTCCCCATATCCAAATTGTTCCATTCCGGACGCAGGAGCATTTCTAATATGCATTGGTATAGTTCCAGTATCTTTTTTTGCTACATCATCCATCGCCCTGTTTATAGCAAGATATGATGCATTAGATTTTTTTGAAGTAGCAACATATACTGCTGCTTCTGCTAAAATAATTCTAGCTTCTGGCATTCCAACCATAGTAACAGCTTGCATTGCAGATGTAGCAACTACTAATGCATTTGGATTTGCCATCCCTACATCTTCACTTGCTGCAATAACTATTCTACGAGCCATAAAAACAGGATCTTCTCCTGCATTTAAAGCTCTTGCTAAATAAAATATAGCAGCATCAGGATCGCTTCCTCTCATTGATTTTATAAAAGCACTTATATTATCATAATGACTATCACCAGATTTATCAAAATAAGCTTTTCTTTTATTTAACGATTCACTGATAATTTCATTTGTAATTTCAATATATCCTTCATTATTTAAATTTGTAGTAAGTACTGCAACTTCAAGTCCATTTAGAGCTGTTCTTACGTCACCATTAGAAACTTCTGCTATATTTTCAATTGTTTCATCTGAAATTTTAATATTATATGTACCTAATCCTTCTTTGCTGGATATTGCATTTTTAATTACTTTTATTATATCTTCTTTTTTTAATGGTTCTAATTTTATAACCATTGATCTAGAAATCAAAGCTTTATTTACTTCAAAATATGGATTTTCTGTAGTTGCTCCTATTAAAATAACTGTACCATCTTCTACATATGGAAGTAATGCATCTTGCTGAAGCTTGTTAAATCTATGAATCTCATCTATAAATAAAATACATTTACCTGATGGATTTAAAAGTGGGTTATCTGCTTCTTCTATTGCATTTTTTATATCAGAAACTCCTGATGTAACTGCATTTAATCTAGTAAATTTATATGATGTAGTTTCACTAATAACTTTTGCAAGTGAGGTTTTCCCACAACCTGGAGGTCCCCATAAAATAATACTAGTTAACCTATCAGCTTTAATTGTTCTATATAATAATTTATCTTTTCCAACAATATGTTCCTGACCAACAAATTCTTCTAATGATTTTGGTCTCATTCTGTATGCTAGTGGTTTGTTTAAATCCATTTTATTTTGTGACGAAAATCGTCTTCTCCTTTATATATTTAGATTTTATATGGAATAATCTATAAACCATTTATTTTCCTAAATATTTTAAGCCTATCCTAATAATATCTTCTGTAGATTTTTCTGTTAAATCTGTTTTTTCCAAACTTTTTTCTATTTCCTTTTTACTATATCCTAAAATCATTAATGCTGAAATTGCTTCTTCTATATTTTCTTTATTATCTGATATCTTGATTTGTGTATCATTTTTGCTATTTACAGCATCTAATGTTTTTAACTTATCTTTTAATTCTAGTATAATTCTCTGTGCAGTTTTTGCACCTATTCCTGGCAAACCTTTAATTTTTACAACATCGTCAGTTATTACTGCTAATGCAAATGTTGATGGTTCAATATTAGATAAAATATTTATAGCTGATTTTGCTCCTATTCCACTTACTGTAATTAATAATTCAAACATTTTAAGTTCTTCATTTGATAAAAAACCATAAAGACTTATATTATCTTCTTTAACATAATAATAAGTATGAATTTTAATTTTTTCTCCTCTTTCACCTAACTTTTGTATAGACGATTCAGACATAAATATTTTATATCCAATTCCATTATTTTCTATTACAACATAAGAATTACTTTTTTCTTCTATAGTCCCTTTTATATATGCGTACATATCATTCTCCCTTATCCAAATAATTATTCACTATAATCAGTAATTTCAACAGATTCAATAATAACATCTGTTGTTGGTTTATCATTTGCATCAGTTTCTACTTTTGCTATTTCATCTACAATATCCATTCCTTGATATACTTGTCCAAATACAGTATATTGCATAAATAAACTTAAATATCCACCATGAATTTTATATTGTTCTAATAAAGAATCTGGATAACCATATTGTTTTAATGTTTCATTCATTGTATCAGAATAATTTGCCTGTGTTATAAAAAATTGACTTCCTATACTATTTGGCATACTACTCATTGCCATACATAAAGAACCTCTATATGGAACTAATGATAAATCAAGCTCTGTTCCAAAACCTTCTCCCCATATACTTTCTCCTCCTGTTCCATCACCTTTAGGATCTCCACCTTGAATCATAAATTCATCTATTACTCTATGAAAAGTCAATCCATTATAATATCCATTTTTTGCATGAGTAACAAAATTTTCAACTGCTTTAGGTGCTACTTCTGGGAAAAATTTCATATAAATATCTCCATAATCTTTTACATGCATAATTGCTATTTGTTCTCCTACTTCAGGTAACTTAAATTGTTTTTCTGCAGATGATTTATAATCAAAACTTTCTAAACTTTCTGACTGTGATGTTTGATTAGAAGTTTTATTAGTGGCACTATTTGTATTTGAAGTATTCTTTACTTCATTTTGCTTATTATCCTGATTTTTCTTTTCACAACCAGTTAAACTTACTAAAATTAATAACATTATTATTACTATACTAAAAACTTTTTTCATTATTCATTCTCCTTTATTTAATATTTTAATTATCAAAATAGCTACTTATTTCTTGAAGTCCTTCAAAATTTTTTTGCCTAAAAACATCATATGCAACAATTGCAACTGAATTCGATAAATTTAAAGATCTTAGAGATTGTCTCATTGGAATTCTTATAGTTTTTTCTAAATACTTTTTTAATATATCTTCTGGCAATCCCTTTGTTTCTTTTCCAAATAGCAAAAAAACTTCATCCATTTCCATATAATTAACATCAGAATAAACAAATTTTCCTTTTGTGGTAACAAAATACATATTATTTTTTTCAGGATTATATTTTTCTAAAAATTCTTTAAATGAAATATGTTCTTCTATTTCTAATTTATCCCAATAATCCAAACCAGCTCTTTTAACTTGTTTCTCTGAAATGGAAAAACCCAGTGGATACACTAAATGAAGTTTTGCACCTATTGCAGCACATGTTCTAGCAATATTACCTGTATTTTGAGGTATCTCTGGCTCAACCAGTACAATATTTAATTTCAACCTATTCCACCTTCTTCCTTAAAAACATAAATATTATATAAATCAAAACTTTTTTTGTCAACAAAGCCTTTAACTATTTTAGATTTTTCATTATTTTATATTTATTGTAAAAATTCTTTATTTTAAATGAATATTTTTTATAAATCTATTGATACTAAATATTATGGAAAATGTTATATTAAAAGATAAATTTAATTTAAATATAAAAAAAATAGATATAGCTAAATTTGTAATTTATTTCACTTTTTATAGTTTCATTGGATTTTGCATTGAAAGTAGCTATGGAATAATTACAAAAGGTGTTATAGAAAGTAGACAAAGTTTTTTATTTGGACCTTTTTGTGCAATTTACGGAATAGGTGCTATTTTCATGATAACATTATTAAAACCGTTTAATAAAAATCTAATTGCAATCTTTATAGGAAGTTCCATTATTGGCGCATTAACAGAATACTTAATGAGTCTATTATGTGAAATTTATCTTCATTTCAAATGGTGGGATTATTCGGATTACTTTTTAAATATAAATGGAAGGACTTGTTTATTTTTCGTTGTTATATGGGGATTTCTGGGAGTATTGCTAGTTAGAATTATAAATCCAAAATTAGATAATTTTATATATAAAATCAGAAAAAAAATAAATAAAAAAGTATTTAATTTTGCAATTTTTGGATTGACTTTATTTTTAATAATAGACATATTTTTAACTACTTTTGCTTTAAAATATTTCTATGCAAAAATTTCAATTGATTACGATTTACCTAATTCAAATTATTCTATTAAAAAATTAAATAATATAAAAAAAATAAAAATTTTTAATGAAAATAACTTGTTAAAAATCTATCCTAATATGAGAATTGCAGGGAATAAATTTGATAACGTATTTATAGATTCTTTATATAATGTATCTCCAACTTATTATTTGAAAATTTTCGATAAAACAAATAACGATTCTATTTTTCCATAGAATCGTTATTGTTATTATCCTTTCATTATATTTAAAATTTCCTCATTATTTTGCATCTCTTCTGATAATGATTGATATATTGTATCAATATATTTTTTACATTTTTCCATTCCTAAAGTAATTGCTATCTTTGCATATTCTTTGTTATTTCTTAATCTAAAACTAGCATATTTAAATATTAATGGTTTATTTTGTATTGCCTCTTTAACTACATCATCATCATCTCTTAACCTTGAACTAGCATAATATAGAATTTGTCCATCATGTTTTACAGCTTCTAATATTACATCTTTATCATCTAAAAGTCTTGAACTAGCATAGCAACCTGTCCAACCAGCTTGTTTCACAGCCTGAATAAGTACATCCTTATCGTCTTTTAGTTTTTCACTAGCAAATTCTAAAGCCCCTCCATCAATTTTTACAGCTTCTAAAATTATATCTTTATCATCTCTAATCTCATCACTTGCCCATTCAATTAAAAGAGGATTTTTTTTCACTATGTTTTTAAAATAATCTCTATTATTTTTATTTTCTCTTGCTTCTATTACTTCTGGAGAATCTGCCATATTACCCACCTCTTTATCATAATCTTAAATATTTTTCTGAAAGAATTGTTAGCAAAATAAATAATACTATCGCTATATCAAATGTATAATTTTTAAATATTAGTTTATATTCTTCTTTGAATTTTTCTTTATCTAATTTTAATCCTTTATTTTTCTTTAAACATATTAATCCCCAAATTATTCCAACAATAGATAAAGCTATTACAATTATAGAAATTATACTTAGTATTAGATCATTATCTTGGAAAATACTAAACAAAGCTGAAATTAGATTATTTAACATATGTATAATCATTGTTAATTTTATATTACAAGTTTTTAATGCAATTACAGCCAAAACTAAACCTATAAAAAATGCAAAAATACCTTGTTGTAAATTTTGATGAATCAAACCAAATAAAATAGCAGAAAGAGTTATAGTAAAATAATTTCCAAATTGTTTTCCATAATTTAATATAGCTTTTCTCATAAATAGCTCTTCAAATATTCCAGGAACTATAGCAACACCTAAAATAAACAATATTTTATCTATTAAACTATCTTGAGATGTAACTAATTGAGATGAATCAATTACTTCATAATCACTTCCTAATGAGTTTAATATATTTGTTTCTAATATATTTATTAAAAAGACTAACCCAAAACCAATTAATATTATTTTTATGCTTAATTTTAACCCTGTTTTTTTAGAAGTCTTATATTCTTTTTCTGTATATGATTCTACAATTTTAATAGGTATAATTAAACTAATTATTGATACAATCATAAAATAAATCCAATATATAGACTTTTCTGATAAAATATTTTTAAATATCATTTTTACAATACTAGGTAAAATAATTGATCCTAAAACTTGTAAAGTTAACCATATAATTAATGAAATACCTATTACAAATGCAAACTTTTTCATTTTATTTGCTTTTATCAAATACTCTTGTTCTTCTTTGATTGTTCTCTCTTTTTTTTCTTTTTTCTTTTTATTGTTTTTTCCTGTATAATCTAAAACACCATTTTTAAAATTTTTTGCACATAAATTAAATAATAATGGTGCTCCTAAAATAAGAAGTACAAAAGAAATTATAATTTGTAAAGTTGTAGCTTGACCTATTATCATCATCGAAGGTACAAAAAAAGTTGAAATTATCGGTATACATGAAATAATATACATAAAAGGAGTTACTTTTATATAAGGACCAATACAAGCTAAACTTATAAAATACAAAAATATTATAATTGTTATTAATAGTGATGTAGTATTTGATGCTTCCGCTACAGATGTAGCTCTTGCAGACAACGCAGATTGAATCATACTCATAAAGAATACTGTAAAAATTAAATATCCAATCATAACCAATATGTAAACTAATAAACTAATATCTAATGATTGCATAAATGTATCATTATTTGATACTAAAGTAGATGAAACATCTGAAAAATTTGAAATTAAATTAATCGAATTTCCAATTAAAAAGTATACAAAACTATATAATACTTGAATTATTATGGTTATTGTTACTCCCAATACTTTAGCTAATAGGTAATCTTTTGCATCAACACTAGTTAAAACATATTCTATTGATTTAGAAACCTTTTCACTTACTATTTCATTAGCAATCATTGCTAAAACAAAAATTAATACAAAATAAACTAATATTACTGATACATTTTTTATTATTTCTTTAGTTTCAGAATTTTCTGCATCTAATCCAAGCCAAACTTCTTCTACTTCCAAATCTTTACTTAATTCATTCAAGTCTTTTTCATTTATTCCATTTTTATTTGAAAAAATTTGATTTCTAATTTTACTTGAAATAGATATAATATTATCGTATAACTCTGAATTTATGGCTTCTTTTGAAGTTATTACTACATTTAAATCTTGATTTTCATTTTCTTTTAATTCAACATTAACTAAATCATCTGGTATATTATCTTTTGTGTAGTTATTTTCAGAAACATAATTTATCTTAATATTTTCATAATCTTTAAAAAATTTTTCAAAAGCTCCTTTTTCAAAACCTGTTTTATCTAAAATTTCAATTGAATAATTTTCAGTAAATAAATCAATATCATTATCTTTTAGCACTTTTTGAATATTGCTCAAATTCAATATTATTACTATTATTAAACATAATATTATATTGAAAATAACAAAAGCTTTATTTTGAATATTTTTTTCTACACTAAATTTAACAATCTCAGCAACTTTCCTTTTATTCATATAAGCTACCTACCTTATCTATAAAAATTTCATTTAAATTATGACCTTTTTCTCCATTTATTTCATAATTTTCTTCTAATTCTTTTACTTTTCCTTGTAAAATATTTTTGCCTTTATCTAAGAAAATTACTGATTCACATAGTTCTGATACATGATCCATTCTATGAGAAGAAAAAATAATCGTTTTTCCTTCTTCTTTTAATTTAACTACTGCTTTTTTTATTTCTTCAACACTTAAAGGATCCAACCCTGAAAATGGTTCATCTAATATAAGTAAATCAGGATTATGTAATACAGAGACAATGAATTGAATTTTCTGCTTATTTCCCTTTGATAAATCTTTTATTTTTTTGTTTAAAAATTCAATAACATTAAAATATTCTAACCATTTTATTAAATTCTCTCTTATTTCTTTTGGACTCATTAGTTTTAAAGCACCATAATATTCACATAATTCTAAAACTGTATATGATGGTATTAAACTTCCTTCTTCTGGCAAATAACCAATTTTATCACAAATCTCATTTTTTATAGCTTTATTATCATACATAACACTTCCAGAACTAGGTTCTATTATTCCCAATATCATCCTAAATGTAGTGGACTTTCCTGCACCATTTCTCCCAACAATACCATATATTTTTCCATTTTCTACTTTAAAGGAAATATCATCAACAGCAACATTATTACCAAATTTTTTTACAAGATTTTTTACTTCTAACATATTTTCTCCTTTATTATTTTTAGTGAGAAATTTAGTTCTCAATACTTTCTTCTAATATAACTTAAGCCCTATTACTAGGGCTCTTTAGTGAAATATTATTCTATTTATTTAGATTTTTCTAACATTTTTACAATTTTATATAAAGTAAATTGTTCATAATAATTTATAAAATTATTCCTCATCATTTAATTTTCCTAATTCTTTTTCTTGTTTAATATTGAATAAAATTATTTCTATTAAAACCAAAACAAATATAATAGGACAAACATATATATTAATTGGAAATCTTGTAATAACAATAATGCTTAACAATGATAGTACAGAAATTAAGACTAACATAATTAAATTGAAAAGTGTTTTTACTACACCTAATTTCTTATATCTAAATCCTTCATATAATAAAATTATAATTCCTGCAATGATTGATGGTATTATATAAGGCTTAATTAATGATAATAATTTTATTTTTGGATTAGAAATTATTGTATAATCTGTTAAGGAATTTTCTAAACTCTCTTCAGGTTGTGTTTCTACTTCATTACCAGTATTATCTGTACTATTTGTGTTTTCATTCTCTGTTTTTTCTGTTTCTTGAGTATTTTGTGCTGACTCATTATTTTCTTTATTTTGCTCCTCAGATGTATTTTTATATTTTTCATCCAATTTTTTAATTAAACTTTCGGCTTCATCAGTTTGAATTTGTTCTGCATGTATACTAATTGCATCATCAAATAATTCTATTACTCTTATTTTAAACTTTTTTTCTCCAAAAACTTCTTTTGCAATATTTTCTATATCTGAAATCTCAAAATTCTTACTAATAGTATATTCAATAGAATCATGTTGTTTTAACATAAAATCCACATTAAACCCTTTTATTGCAAAAACTATAATTCCTGCTATTATCAATAGTACTAATGCTAATATTATAATTTTTTTATTCTTCATTAATCTCACCTCTTATTTATCATTTAAAACATATACAGTTCTTGTAAATATTGTATTATATAAAACTTGAATTATTAAACTCCAAAATAGCATCATTCCAATTCCTATAATACTTACATTTTGCATGAATGAAAATACAAAAGCTATAATTGCAACTGGCATTATTACCAAATACAAACTCTTTAAGGTTTTTGAATATGCTTTTTTTGCATTTTGATCATTTTTTAATTCACTTAAAAATTTATACATAAAGCCAAAATTTATTATAATTACAAGTAAAACAGTTATGATTGAGCTAATTGATATAATAACATTTGTATATCTTACAGCCAATGAAATTAATGCTAAATATCCTATGTTTAAAATTGCTCCTAATATTCCATTTAGTCCAAATCTAATTATAATTAAAATTGAAAGTATTAATACCAAACCAATTACCACTATCTTTAGAACATTTTTTTCATTATCATTTATTGAAGATTGTAAAAAATCATCGCTTTCTAAAGAATACTTATTTGGCATTTTTCCTGAATTTAAAATTGTAGCCATAGAAGTAGCTGATTTACTTGCTTCAGTTAATGCATCCACATCTGTAGGATCAATGTCACTAGATAAAGTAAGCTGTATTATTCCACCATCCATCTCTTCACCGAAATATGTTTTGGAAATAGTAGTTCCATCTAAAATAACTTCTACATAATCAGTTTTGGTTTCAGGCTCATCTGTTTCAGCAGTATTTGTTGCTTCATCAGTTGTATTAGTATTTTCACTTGTGTTAGTTTCAGCATCTGTAACTGTATTTTCATTAGTTGAATTAGTATTTTCTTCTGATGTTTCTTCTTTTTCTACTGGTTTTTCAACATATATATTGCTAATATTTTTTAGTATTTCTGTTCCTTCTTTATCTAAATATATTTGTAAATATATATTATATTTATTATTTTGACTATAAGAACCTACTTGTGCTTTTTTTACATTTGAATTATCTAACAATTTTAATCCAGTTTGGGAATCTATTACTTCAAATATACCTTGTGAATAAGCCACTTCTGACAAGAAGTTAGCATTTTCATCATCAGGCAATTCAATAACCATCTTTCCTGTTATTTCATCTAATCTTACCTTATAATCAGAAACTCCTAAACTTTCCAATTTCTTTTCCATTATTTTTTTTGATTCTATATAAGAATCTTTAGTTAAAACAGAATCCTCATTTGATTTTATTGTTCTCTTTTCTATTGTATAACCTTCTACTTGTGTTTTTTTATCTTCTTCTTTTTCTGTAGATTCTGTTGTCTCATTTTCAGTTTGATCCGCAGTAGTTTCTGGTGTCTCACCTTCTGTATTTTCTGCTGTGCCTTCTGTTGCCTCACCTTCTGTTTCTTCAGCAGTAACTTCTGTTGAAGTATCTTCCTTGTCTCTAGCTTCACCAAAAATTTCGCCATTTTCATTAACATAAACATCTTTTTCTTCTTGTGAAGAATCTAAAGTAAGTTTATACTCTCTATTTCCAGAAAATTCTGTACTTAAAGTATAATCATTAATAATATTAGATTTTTTATTAAGATTTTTTAAGTATATACCTATAAATGCTACAATAGAAAATGTTACAACTACTAATATAATTGCAACTACACATAGTTTTTTAATTATTGCTGTATTCTTTTTCAAAATATTTTCCTCCTAAAATAATTATATCCTTCGTATCTTTGTAGATTTTATATTAAAACAATAAAAATATCAACATATTTTTTTAATTTTTTTAGTTTTTTATATTTACCCCTATAATTCCTCCTATAATACCACTTATTATTCCAAAAATAATCATTAGTATAGATGATAAACCAATTGAAAAATCATTTATAATTATACTAGAAATTACATAAATAAATATCATATATATTATTCCCAAAAATCCTCCATAAAATATACCTTTTTCCTTTATTTTTTTTAATGTTAAAATACTTCCAAATAAAATAGAAAATGAAGATATAAAAATTATTCCACTTTCAATAATATTCTCACTAGCATTTGTAAAATACAAAATTAGAGCAAAAATAAAAATAGAAATTAAAGTAATAAAAATAGATACTATAATTCCAAATGAAATCATTTTTAAAATATCTATAAATTTTTTTTGGTTTTCCATGTTTTACCTCCTTTTTTTTATTATATTAATTTATAACAAATAAAAGAACAATGCTTTGTATTTTTAAAATTATCAGCAAATGGCGAATTTTTACTTTTGTTAGATTAAGTTTATCTGCCAAAATTTCTTTAAAAGTCCAGATTAGAATCTTTACAGCCTTTATATAATACAAAAGTTCACAAAACAAAAAACCTTAATCAATTAGATATAATATCTAATAAATTAAGGTTTTTCTACTTATTGTTTATCTTAATTTTCTTCTTCAATTTCTGTATTTATCTCTTCTTCAAAAAATTCTTCATCAAAATTTTCTTCATCAAAATTTTCTCCATTATTTTCTTCACTGTCTCTTTCAAAGAATTCTTCATCGCTTGATTCATTATTTTCATCATCAAATCCATTATTTTCGTTATTTTCTATTTCATCAGAATTTTCAGCATTATTCGATTCATTATTTTCATTATTATTTTCTTCATCAAAATCATTTTCGTTATTTTCATCATTTTTGTCATCATTTTCCTGATTCATTTCTGATTCATCATTCACATAATCTGAAAAATAATCTGATACATTTATTTCTTGATCATCAAATAACATAAAATACTCAGTTTGACCATCTCGAGTTACTGAATAAACTTTGGTCAATGAACATGGAACTAAAACATTAACTCCATCTAAATCAAAAATTCCATATAAATCATTTTGTTTAATTATTATTCCATTTATTCCAGATTCTTTTGGTAATAATAAAACACTATCAAATCCTTCTTCTTTATCCTCATCTGTAGCTATATATCCAAAATCATCATAAACAGTTTTCAAAATTTGATTTCCTTCTACATCATATAAACCAAGCTTATCATTATCATATACTATTATATATTTAGATTGTAATAAATTTGGAGTATCTGATTCAACTGATAATTCAAAATTTTCAAATGATTCAAAAGAATCTAATCCAACATTTTCAAATGAAACTGGAACTACAACATCCCCTCTTCTATTCAATATTCCATATCCTTTTTTAGATTTTGCCATATATAATTGATTTATTTCATCAAATACAGTCAATTCCTCATATGATGATGTTGGAGATATTATAGTCTCTTTATTCTTGTTAATTAAACCAACACTATTTTCAGTATATACAAAAAATTCTTCTTTATTTTGTAAATATTGTATATCAGTATAAATGAAATCTATTATTGTTTTTCCAGTTTCTAGTGATACAACACCATATTTATTAGAATCATTTTTTACAATCAATAAATCATCCACAAGTGCAAGAACATTTTCATAACAATTACTAACTTCTGTATATTTTTCATTATTTTTTACAAAATTAAGTGTGGTCTGATATAAATAATATAAATTAGAAATATAAGTTCTACTACCATTTATTTCATATTTTATATTGAAAATTTTTTCTATATCATTTACAGGAACATAAATATTATTATTATATTTTATTGTTTCTGTACTTAAATCAAATAATTTCATAGTATCATTTTTGGATTTTACTATAAACATTTCAGCTGTATTGTTAGAATTGGTATTATTAACAGCTACAGTTTCTTTTTCTACAGTATTTTCATCATCTTCAAGATTTCTTGTATCTTTAGAATTTATAAGATATTTTTTTAAATTTTTGCTATCAGATTGTATTGAAATAATTTCATAATCTGTTTCTATATAACAAAAATTTTCATCTTGGTTATACTTTTTGTATTCTCCAGGATGATATTTATATCCTAATAAATTAGAAAATTCTTCTGCAGAAACATATGAATTTCCATCTTGCTCTATAAATAGCGTAGAAGACAAATTTTTTCTTTCTTGATTTAAGAAAATCTTTTTAGTATTATTATCTTTAATTTTTAAATATCCAATTAAACCGAATAATCCCACTATGCCAATAATACAAAAAATTATTAATAATAAAATCATTTTTTTCTTTTTACTTTTATTATTTTCTTCTTGTGCAAATTCATTGCTTTCTTCAAGATTCATAAAGAAAATCCCTCCTTTGGTATCATTATCATTTGTAATAAAAATATCTATTTTTCATAACCATATTTTATATAAAATTCATCTCTAAAATTAGCTAAATTATCGTGTTCTATTTCTATTTTAACTCTATCCATTAATTTAGTCAAGAAATTAACATTATGAATTGATAACAATCTTACTCCCAAAATTTCTTTTGTATTAATTAAATGACGTATATAAGCTCTAGTATAATTTCTACATGTATAACAATCACACTCTGGATCCAATGGTGAAAAATCCTTTTCATAAGTAGCATTTCTAACAACCACCTTACCATTAGAGGTCATAGCTGTTCCATGTCTAGCAATTCTAGTTGGTAAAACACAATCACACATATCAATTCCTGCAATTGCAGATTCTATTAAATAATCAGGTGTTCCTACACCCATAAGATACCTCGGTTTATTTTGTGGAAGAAGTGGAGTAGTATATCTTAGAATATCTAAAAACTTTTCTTTTGGTTCTCCTACACTTATTCCTCCAATTGCATATCCTGGGAAATCTAATTCTATCAAATCCTCAACACTTTTTTTTCTTAAATCTTTGTAAAATCCCCCCTGAACAATTCCAAATAATGCATTTTTTTCTATAGATTTATGTGCTAATTTACATCGTTTTGCCCACCTAGTAGTTCTCTCCATTGATTTTTGTGTATATTCATATGTAGAAGGATATGGGCAACACTCATCAAATGCCATTATTATATCTGCTCCCAAATCTTCTTGTATCTTCATAGCTATTTCCGGATTCAAATATTTTTTACTTCCATCTAAATGTGATCTAAATTCTACTCCATCTTCTGTTATTTTTCTTAAAGCACCCAAACTAAAAACTTGAAATCCGCCACTATCTGTTAATATTGGTCTATTCCAATTCATAAAATTGTGTAATCCACCAGCTTCTTTTATTAATTCATTACCAGGTCTTAAAAACAAGTGATATGTATTTGATAAAATAATTTGTGCATTAGCATCTATTAATTCCTCTGGTGTCATTGACTTTACAGTTGCTTGAGTTCCTACTGGCATAAATACTGGTGTTTGAATATCACCATGAGGTGTATGTATAATTCCACGTCTTGCCCCTGTTTGTTTACATGTATGTAATAATTCATATGTTACTGCATATTTCATTTCTATACCCCTTTTAAATATTTTTTATATTTTATTTTATAAACATTGCATCCCCAAAACTAAAGAAATGATATTCTTTAGTTACTGCATATTTATAAGCATTCATAATAAATTCTTTTCCTGCTAAAGCAGATACTAACATAATTAATGTAGATTCTGGTAAATGAAAATTTGTAATAAGAGCATCTATACATTTAAATTTATATCCTGGATAAATAAAAATATTAGTATCTCCTTCACATTCTCTAACCAATCCTTTTTCATCAGCTACAGATTCTAAAACTCTACATGATGTTGTTCCAACAGCAATTACTCTATTTCCATTTTGTTTTGCTTTATTAATTTTTTCAGCATCTTCTGATTTTATATAATAATGTTCTGAATGCATATTATGATCTTCTATATTTTCAACTTTTACAGGTCTAAAAGTACCTATTCCAACGTGTAAAGTAACATTTGCAATATCAATTCCTTTATCATTAATCTTTTTTAGTAAATCTTTTGTAAAATGTAATCCTGCAGTAGGTGCAGCGGCAGAGCCTTCATATTTTGCATATACAGTTTGATAACTTTCTTTTTTTTCTAGTTTTTCCTTTATGTATGGAGGTAAAGGCATAAGACCAATTTGATCTAAAATCTCATTAAATATTCCTTTATATTCAAATTTAACCTTTCTGTTTCCTCCATCTAAAACTTCTAAAATTTCAGCCTTTAAAATTCCATCACCAAAGTAAACTATTGTACCAGGTTTTAACTTATTTCCTGGTTTAACCATAACCTCCCAAAAATCTCCTTCTATTCTATTTAATAATAAAAATTCTACATGTGCTCCAGTATCTTTTTTACCATATAATCTTGCTGGTATTACTTTTGTATTATTTATAACCAAGCAATCACCAGGTTTTAAATAATCAATAATATCTTTAAAAATTTTATCTTCTATTTCCTGATTTTCTTTATCTAGTATCATAAGTCTAGCTTCATCTCTTTTTTCATATGGATGTTGAGCTATAAGTCTTTCTGGTAATTCATAATTAAAATCTGAAACTTTCATAATTTTTCCTTTCTATATATTATCTAATAATATCTAAATAAATCTTAAAAACTTCTTTATATAAATCATCAATTGACTTTCCATAATTGTAAATAACATAATCTGAATTATTTATAAAGAACTGGTTTTCTAATTGCATATCTAGTCTTGAATTTGCTTTAGATTCATCTATATTATCTCTTTTTTTTATCCTATTTATCTGCTCTTCTCTCTCAGAAATTACACATAAAATCTTATCAAAATAATTTTCAAGTCCATTTTCATACAATATGGGTACATCAACTATTACAACTTTTTTATCTAAATTATTATTAATAAATTTATCTAATCTCGGCATGAAATATTTCATAGTTATTTTATTTAAATTTTTTCTTGCCAAATCATCATTTTCAATTATACTACTTAATTTATTTCTATTTATTATTTTTGGATTTTCTAAAATATAACTTCCAAAATATAAAACTATTTCATCAACATATTTACTATCAGTCTGAACCATTTCTCTAGCAATTTCATCTGCATTAAGAATACAAGTTCCTTCCATTCTTAGAAATAGTTTTGATATAGTAGTCTTTCCACTACCAGAACTTCCTGTTATTGCTAATGTTTTCATAAATTCCCCCATACTAATTCTTTTTAAATATCTTTAATTATCTCGTATAATATTTTTAATAGCAGAAGTTGCTAAATAATCACATCTATTGTTAAACTCATTATCACTATGTCCCTTTACCTTTATGAAATTTATCTTGTGTTTTTGGGCAAGAAAATATAATTCTTCCCACAACTCTTTATTCTTTACAGGCTCTTTATTTGCTGTTTTCCAATTGTTTTTTTTCCAATTATATATCCATCCCTTTAAAAATGCATTAACTACATAAGCACTATCACTATACAAATCAACTTCACATTCATATTTTAAGATTTTTAAAGCTTCAATAACAGCAGTAAGTTCCATTATATTATTTGTGGTATTTTCGTTTGAACCAGATATTTCTTTTTTATTTTCCTCAAACATCAAAAGAGCACCCCAGCCTCCAGGACCTGGATTACCAGAGCAAGCTCCATCTGTATATATAATTACTTTTTTCATTTTTATAGTCCTTTATAAAAAATTTGAATTTTATTTGAATTTATGATATTATATCATAAATTTAAAAAAATACAATAAGGAAGGTGATTTATTTTGGCTGGTACACTTGCTGTTATTGGAGAATTCAATCCTTTTCATAATGGTCATTTTTACCACTTAACTAAAGCAAAAAAATTAATTAGACCAGATTTTACAATAGCTATTATGAGTGGTAATTTTGTTCAAAGAGGAAACACTGCAATTATGGATAAATGGACTAGAGCAGAAATAGCTATAAGAAATGGATTTGATTTAGTTTTAGAGTTACCTACAATTTACGCTGTTTCTAGCGCTGAAAACTTTGCAGATGGAGCAATAAAAATATTAAATTCACTTGGTTTTGTCGATTACTTAGTATTTGGTAGTGAATGTGGTGAAATAGAACCAATAAATAATGTTGCTTCTATACTATACAAAGAGCCTAAAGAATTATCTACTTTAATAAATCGCCAAGTTCATTCTGGACTTCCTTATCCTAAAGCTAGGGAAATAGCTATAAATATGTACTTAGGAAGCTCTAATATTGTTAAGAATATTTTAAAAGAGCCTAATAACATTTTAGGAGTAGAATATGTTAAAGCTATAAAAAAATATAAATCTGATATTACTCCAATCACATTTAAAAGAAAAAATACAGCATATCATAGTAAAACTGTTTCCTTCAAAATTGCTAGTGCAACAGAAATAAGAGAATTCTTAACTAATAAAGAGAAACTAAAAGAAACATTACCCAAATCTAGTTATGACATATTAAGGAAAAAAATGAAAAATGGTGAATATGTTAAGGATTTGTCTGCATTTGAAAAAGAAATTATTTATGCTTTAAGAAAAATGACTATATCTGAAATTGCTAATTTACCTGATGTTACAGAAGGACTGGAAAACAGAATAAAATCAGCAGCATATAGTGCTCATAATTTAAATGATTTAATTTCAAAAATAAAATCAAAAAGATTTACACAAACTAGAATTCAAAGAATACTTATATATGCTCTTCTTAATATAACAAAAAAAGATATGCAAATTTCTCAAAAAACATTGCCTTATATTAGAATTCTTGGATTTAATCAATATGGAAAAAGAATTATCTCTACAATTGCTAAAAATAATCCAAAAGTAAAACTTGTTATATCATTTAAAAAATTTGTAGAATCAAATAAAGATCAAAATTTAAATACATTACTATCAAAAGATATTTTAGCTACAAACATTTATACTCTTGGATATAAAAAAAATGGTGAAGCAAATTTAGATTACACTCATAAAATAATAGAAGTAAAAGATATATAAAAATAAGGGGCTGTAAATAGTCCCTTATTTTTTAAAATTTAATAATCTGTTCCCAAGGTAAATCTGATTTTCCAAAATGACCATAATTTGTAGTCTTTTTATATAGAGGAGTTCTCAAGTTTAACTTATTTATTATACCTCTTGGTGTTAAATCAAATGTACTTTTAATTTTTGAAATTATTTCGTCTTCTGGTATTGTATTAGTACCAAAAGTATCAACATAAATAGAAATAGGCTTAGCTACACCTATTGCATATGAAAATTGAATTTCACATTTTTTTGCATATCCGTTTGCTACAATGTTTTTTGCTATAAATCTTGCCATGTATGCTGCTGATCTATCTACTTTAGTAGGATCCTTTCCAGAAAATGCTCCTCCTCCATGGCGACTATAACCTCCATATGTATCTATAATTATTTTTCTACCTGTTAAACCACTATCTCCAAGTGGCCCTCCAATTACAAATCTACCTGTTGGATTTATATAATATTTAGTTTTTTCATCACGTAGTTCTGCTGGAATAACAACATTTATTACCTTTTCCTTTACATCTTTTTTTAATTCTTCCAAAGAAATATTTTCTAAATGTTGAGTAGAAATAACTATTGTATCCACTCTAACAGGTAAACCATCTTCATACTCAATAGTCACTTGAGTCTTTCCATCAGGTCTCAAATATGGTATTTCTCCACTTTTTCGAACATCAGTTAATCTTTTGGACAATTTATGTGCAAAATAAATCGGCATTGGCATAAAAGAATCAGTTTCATCAGTTGCATATCCAAACATTATACCTTGATCTCCAGCTCCTTCTGATTCAACTTTTTCTCCATTTTTATTTTCAAAAGAATTGTCTACACCTAAAGCAATATCAGAAGATTGTTTACATATATTTAAAATAATTTTACATGTTCTATAATCTAAGTCTGTTTTCTCATTATCGTAACCAATTTCTTTTATTGCATTTCTTACCACCTCTTCGATATCAACATTGGCTTTTGAACTAATTTCTCCTGTTATAAATATTTGATTTTTTCCAGCAACAGTTTCACAAGCTACTCTTGAATTACTATCTTTTTCCAAATAACTATCCAAAATGCTATCTGATATATAATCACACAATTTATCTGGATGTCCTTCTGTTACACTTTCTGATGTAAATAATTTTCTCATAAAATCACTCCTTTTATTACTGATTTTATATATGTTTCATTAATTTACACATAATACTTATATATTTTATTGTTTTATTAGCGAAGCTTTTATAGTATACAAAAAAAGCTTTGTTAAACAAAGCTTTAAATAACTATTTTTATCATCATTCAAAGCTTAAGCTTTGTCGGTATTAGCACCTAAATTAATAGGTTGCTGTGGAGTTATAAAGCCGATTCTCTCGTCCACTCTTGATAACATATATAAATTATTAATATAATAGTACTTTTTTCTACAAAAGTCAACAGTTTCACCCATTATTTTAATTTATTACCACAATTTCTACAAAAATTTGATTCAGCAGTATTTTCTTCTCCACAATAGTTACATATAATTATCGAATTATTTACCGTTGATTTATAATTTTCTTTACTATAATTTTCAGAAAAATCTGTATCATCATCTTCTATATTATCATCATTCTCTCTGACTGAATTAAAACCTTTTATAAAGTTATAAATATACAAACCAATAAAAATGGTAATACTTCCTATAATTATTAAAGTAACTATTGATGAAAAACCATCATTTGGTTCTACTTTAGGAATTTGAATATTATTGCTATATTCATTCATAGATATACTCCTTAATTTAAAATTATTTTTTACTTATTTGCTCTTTACTTTATGTTTGATTTGTTTCTGTTTGGTTTGTATTATTACTTTCTGAATTAACATTTTCTGTATTTACTTCTGTTGAAGAAACAATATTTCCTTCTGTTGAAGTATTATCATTTTCTTCTGAATATTCTGTTTCTACAGTTTCAGGATTAGTAGTATCTTCATCTACTACATAATTAGTTCTAATTACATAAATTAATCCTATAATTAAAACTATTAAAATAATAATCATCAAAATAATCTCAATCGTATTTCTCTTCATTTTTATCACCTCTATCACTAAATTTATTTATTACTAAGAAAGTCTATTTATATATATATTATAATCTTTTAATATCTTCCTAACATACATATTGGTTTCTTTATATGGAATATTTTCAAAATCTGTTCCGTCTGGTTTAATAATTCCATCTGAAATCCATGTATCTACAGTGCCAAATCCAGCATTATAAGCTGCTAATGCTAATGTTGTTTTATCATATTTTTTTACTAAATCTGAAAAATATTTAGTTCCAATTTTAATATTATCCTCTGGGGAAAACAAATCATATGTTTCTAATTCTAATTCTTTTACTACATCTTCTGCTGTTGTATCCATAATTTGCATAAGTCCTTTAGCTCCTACATTGGAAACAGCCATGGGATTAAAATTACTTTCATTTTTGATTATAGCATAAATTAATTCTTCATCAACATTGTAAATTTTCGCATACTTTTCTACAAAATCAGAATAATCAGTTTTATAAAAATAATTCATTTGTTGTACATAAATATATTTGCTTAATAGAATGATTAAAAGTATTATTATAATATATTTAAGTAAAAATCTTTTCTTTTTTTTCAAATTATACTCCTTTATTTTGTTTGATACCAGTTTTTTCCGGAAGACACATCTACTTTTAAAGGAACACTTAATTTAACTGCATTTTCCATTTCATTAATTAAAATGTCTTTCACTTTTTCTTCCTCATCTAACGGTGCTTCCACTAATAGTTCATCATGAATTTGTAAAACAATTCTTGATTTTAAATTATTCTGTTTCAAAGCCTTATATACATTAATCATAGCAATTTTCATAATATCAGCAGCAGTCCCTTGAACTGGTGTATTCATTGCTACTCTATCTCCAAACTTTCTTACCATATAATTATTAGACTTTAATTCAGGTATATATCTTCTTCTTTTATATAATGTTTCTATATATCCTTTATTCTTTGCTGAATCAATAGAATCCTGCATAAATTCTCTTATACCATGGTATTTTTCTAAATATTGATCTATATAATCTTTTGCTTCTTTCATATTTATTCCAGTTTGTTCTGATAGTCCAAATTCACTAATTCCATATACTATACCAAAATTAACAGCCTTTGCTCTGCTTCTTAATTGTTTTGAAACATTTTCAACAGGTACATCAAATATCTGTGAAGCACATATTGTATGAATATCCTGATTTTCATTAAATGCTTTACACATAATTTCGTCTTTAGACATATGTGCTAAAACTCTAAGTTCTACTTGAGAATAATCAGCATCCACAAAAACATTTCCTGGTTTTGGTTTAAATGCTTTTCTCAACCTTTTTCCTAAATCTGTTCTAGTTGGAATATTTTGAAGGTTAGGATCTGTACTGCTAAGTCTTCCTGTTGATGCAACAGTCTGATGAAAAAATGTATGAATTTTTCCAGTTTTTTCATTTATATATGGCATCATTCCTTCAACATAAGTAGAATTCAGTTTTGCAATTTTTCTATATTCTAAAATAATATTTATAATTGGATGCTCTGTTTTAAGTTTTTCTAAAACATCACTATCTGTAGAATATCCTGTTTTTGTTTTTTTCTTTACAGGTAATTTTAATTTTTCAAATAAAATCTCCCCAAGTTGTTTTGTAGAATTAACATTAAATTCTTGACCAGCCATTCTATAAATATCAATTCTAAGTTCTTCCATTTTTTTCTTCAGTTTCTCACCAAATTTTATTAGTTCAACCTCATCAACAAAAACACCATCATACTGCATATTTGCCAAAACAATTGATGTTGGCATTTCAATATTCACATATAAATCATATAAATCAATTTCTTTTAATTTCTTTTCTAATATTTTATCTAATTTTGATATTAAATAACAATCTAACTGTACTTCATAATTTTCTTCGTTATCACTTAATTCATCAAATAAACTAGTTTGACTATTTTGAGAAGTTCCAAATTTAGATAAATAATCATTTTTTTCAATATTTAAATACTCTTTTGCCAGTATATCTAATGAATATTGGTTTGTAGCTGAATTTAACAAATATCCTGCAATTCTAACATCTCTAAGTAAGTTTTCACTTTCAATTCCAAGCTCTTTTAACAATATATAATCAATTTTAGTCTTATATCCAACTTTTAATATATCTTTATCCTCAAAAATAGATTTAATATATTCTTTTCCATCTTCAAAATTAAATGAGTAAACAATATTTTCATTTTCATTATAAATACTAATTTTTTTTATTTTCTTTTTTACTATAGATTCAGTATAATCAATTAATTCAAATTTATAATAAAGTCTTTCCTTTATCTTTTCTAATATTGTTTTAATTTCTCCTTTACTTTCTAAAAATCTAGTATTGAAAATTTCATCTACATCTTTACTTAAAGACTCTTTTTCTAAATCAAATCTCTCTATATATCTATTAAACCTAAGCTCTCTAAATATATCTAATACTTGAGCTCTATTCCATTCTTTTACTTTAAAATCTTCTAAATTTTTGTCTATTGGAACTTCTACATCAATTCTTCCTAGTTCTCTTGATAAAATTGCAGAATCTTTTCCAGAAATAATTTTTTCTCTTGTCTTTCCCTTTACTGATAAAGCTCTATCTTCTTCAATTTCTTTATATAAATTATCTATATTTTTATATTCTTTAATTAAATTTAATGCAGTTTTTTCACCTATTCCAGGTACTCCAGGAATATTGTCAGAACTATCTCCCATTAAACCCTTTACTTCTATTAGTTGAGAGGGTGTTACACCATATACCTCTAAAACTTTAGCCTCATCAAAATCTTCTTCCTCAGTTTTCCCCTGCTTAGTTCTAGGAATTCTAATTATTGTTTTTTTAGTAGCTAATTGAAAAGAATCTCTATCACCAGTTAAAAGATATACTTGTAAATTATTCTTTTCTCCAAACCTAGATAAAGTTCCTAAAATATCATCAGCTTCATATCCAGCCTTTTCTATAATTTTTATATTCATTGATGTTAAAACTCTTTTTATTATAGGCATTTGACTAGCAAGTTCATCAGGCATACCCTTTCTAGTTCCTTTATATTCTTTATACATTTCATGTCTTTTGGTAGGTGATTTTACATCAAATGCAACTACTAGATATTTTGGATCCAAATCATCCATTATCTTAAACATAATACTTAAAAATCCATAAACTGCATTTGTATATGTTCCATCAGATGTTTGAAGCATCTTACTCCCCATTATTCCATAAAAAGCTCTATTCAAAATACTATTTCCGTCTATAACAATTAATTTATCCAAAATGACCTCCAAATTATTCAGTTAATATTATATTTTTACATCTTATTATAATATATCTAAAATTTCATTATTTTACAAGTATTTTTAGTTTATTTTAATAATAAATTAACTTTTAGCCTATTTTTTCTTTATGTTGATTTTTTATGTAAATAGTTGTATAATAATTATTATAAATGCTTTATACAGAATCATCAAATATAATTAAAGGAGGAATTTTTATGGAAATACGAAATAAAATTTTTTCAGTAGAAATTTTGAATGCTTTAAATCAATTAGATTTGAGCATTGATGTTAAAGAACTTCCAAACAAACCTTTTAGACCACTTAACGAAGAAGAGCGGACTCTTATGATTCCTTATGTTTGCGGCTCTAATATGGATAAAATCATCAAACTTAAGGTATCAAACAGGATAAATATAATTTATTTTTTTGATGATTCTGATGATATCACTACAATATGGGTATCCAAAAAAGCATAAAAAAAGCAGGCTTTATAGCCTGTTTTTTTATCAATATTTGATTATCGTTCACTTGAATCTCTATTTCTTGAAAATATATTTTTAATAGTTTCCTTCATTTTTTGCAGAACTTTTTCTATGCTACTAAGTTTTCTTCCATTCTCTCCTACCTCCATTGCTACGTTTTTTGCGTCTTGAACATTAAACAAATTCTGTTCTTCTTTTTTAACTTCAACTGGTGGTGGAGTAGAATTATATTCGCCTACTTCAGAATTTTCTGATTCTTCAAAAATCATATCATAATCCGTTGGAACTCCACCTATAAAACTAAATAATTTTTGTATAAATTCTTCTTTTGTAGAATCAAATGCTCCTCTAGCTCCATTTTGAGTTATTTTTCCTATTCCTGGTAATCTTTCTGTCATCTCTCTATTACAGATTTTAGGAATAAAGTATCTTACAATGTTAGCTTCTTCAGTTTCATCTACTTCTATTGTTAATGCGTGTCCTCTATCTCTTATCATCATAAAAACTTTATTTTCCATTGAAACTATATCTGTAATCCCAATATCTAAATCCCTTGGAAATTTATCAAATATTTCTTTTGATAATTCTGTTTCTTCACCATATAATACTATTTTATCAAATTCATTATTTTTTTCTCCAATAATTGGCATATCTTGCATTATTCTCTCATTATTCATTACAGAAGAATGGAGAACATGAAGTAATTCATTAATAGTTTTAGATTTTTGAAGTAAATTTCCATTATCTCCACCAGCAAACAATGTATAACCTACAAATTCTCCTTTTACATCTTCTACTAGAGCTTCACTCATATCTGAAAAATTATCTTGATATAATTTTCTAACATCTCCTGAAGAATAATTAAAATTAACTAAATTATTTTTTATTTGAGAAATTTTTTCTTTCAATACGTTACTATTTCCACCAAAACATTTAATCATATTAGAAAGTTCAAATTCAATATCTCTTAATTCTTTACAAAGTTTATCTACATATTGAATTTTACTGTTTTCATCATAATTATCTTTTTCTAATGGAGCTAATTCTATAAGTGAATTTTTTACTCTCATATCACTATTTAAAAATTTTTTAAACTTTTCGTAGTTTTGTTTTCTTTCTTCTTCATTCATATTTAATTCTCCCCCTTTATTTCCATTGATATAATAAAATCCACATTAATTATTTTTTAAATCTTCTGCTTTATATACATTATATCCTTCATATTCCTTTATTTTGATATTCTGGTTTTATACAAATATTGCCTATTTCAAAAATATTATCTTCTATTTCTTTTCCATTATAAAATCCGTATTAATTCATCTTTTAAGTATATAAGTTCTATATTCTTTGAATTTTCTTTCATAAATCTGTCAAATAGCTTCTTTTGGATTTCTTCATCCCATTCTCCATAAATATTTTCTACATATTTTTGATAAACTTCCTTTTTTAAATCATAAATAAACTTAATTTGTTCTTTATTCCCATTTTTATATGGTTTTAATTCTAAATTTGGTACATCCCAGCCTAATCTAATCTTGCGTTCTGTAATTTTATTTTCAAGATATTGGGCTTGCTTTTGAGAAATAATGTGGTTATAATTTGGAGATGCCTCTGAACAATATACTTAAATCCACAAAATTTTATTGTAATTTTTTTATATCTTCTCCCATAATTTCAAGATAATCTTTTTCAGCTTGTGTTAAGTGAGATTTCATATATTTATCATATTCTTTATGTGCCTTTTCTAACGCCTTTTCATGTGAAATTGTTCCTGCTCCATTCAAAATATCTTTATGTGTCATTGTTAAAAATCCATCTAATTCCTTTGTCCAATCTTTCATTGTCATGGGATGCATATTTAAAGCATTAATTTCAGCAACATCTAAATAAGCAGATACCATTCTATTTAGTAAATCTAGTTCTTTTTCTGTTAAATAATTTTTAGCAACTTCTGTTTCTGCTCTTGTGGGAATGTTTCCTTTAAAATTAGTTAGACCAATATTTTCTTTTTTACTATCTACCCTATTAAATATTACTTCTGCTGCTGTATTTCTGTGTACTGCATAATGCATTTTATTTTGAATGGTTTTGAAAAATTCTTTTGTTTTTTCATCTTTTGCATCATAATCGATACTTGTTGCATAAATATCTAAAATTTTTCTCCAAAATACTTTTTCAGATGAACGAATATCTCTAATTTTTTCTAATACTTCTTCAAAATATACTCCTCCACCATTATTTTTAAACCTATCAACATTTAAATTATATCCTTTTATTAAATATTCTCTTATTAATTTATTAGCCCATATTCTAAATTGAGTACCACGAATTGATTTTACACGATATCCAACTGATATGATTAAATCTAAGTTATAGAATTTTGTTTTATATTTTTTTCCATCTGATGCAGTTGTCAAGTTTTTCTTGACAACTGCATTTTCATTCAATTCATTTTCTTCAAAAATATTTTTTATATGTAAGCTTATGTTTTGCTTTGTTGTATTAAATAACTCAGCCATAGCATTTTGTGTAAGCCAAACATTTTCATCTTCAAGCCTTACTTCTATCTTAACTTGTCCATCATCAGAAGTATAAATTAATATTTTATTATCGTCTTGATTTTCTATTTCATTATCCATTAAATTCCTCCTTATCACTTTAGCTTAATTGTCTCACCAGTGTTGAGACAATCTCATTATTTTTCTTTATAATTATCTTCAATATAATCTGCAATATTAGTTATTGGATCAGTTATGTCTTTATTTGTTTTATATTTTTCATTTTCTTCTTCATTATTTATTTCTTTTACTATAAATTCATTATCAGAAAAATATATTTTAATTTTATATTTATTTAAAATTAAATAATGCTTTACTCCTGTTCCACGTTCATTGTCAAATTCTATATCTTTTTCTCCTCTTTGAAACAGTTCTTCATACAACGCTGCTAAATATAAACTTTTATTAATTCCACTAGCTACTTTATTTGAAACAATAAGCATTCCTTCATTTTTATTACGTTCTACAATTCGCATATTATTTTTACTCATATATCTTTCTGCAAACAAACTAGGATACTTTATAAAGCAATATCTCCAATCTCTTTGTTTTATATTAGTTTCATTTACAATCTTATTTAAAGAATCCTTTATATCATCAAAATCAATTTTATCTAATAGCTCTTTTACTGTTGGACTACAACTAGAAAACAAAGTTTTCATTGTAGGATTATGGTCAGAATCTTCAGGTCTCTCAATACAAAAAGTTTTATAGTTGTTTACATCCATTGTATAATCACTAATTGTTAATAAAGCTCGACGCATTAAGTTTCCATATTGTGTGCTATCATCTTTAAATAATTTTTCAATCCTACTCCAATATTTTATAAAGACATCTTTACTATAACTCTCATCATTTTTTGCTAAATATAATGCTGAACGAATTTGTCCTTTAAAATATTTATTAGCTTCTGCTTTATATATTTCCTCTGCAAATATTTTATCTTCTTTTATAATTTTTGCTTTTATTATTTCTTCATCTTTCTGTTCTTTTTTAAAACCTCTTATATTTTCTGCATCAGAAACCAAATATTCTAGGAAATTGTCCCAATTATCACAAAAATTATTAATACTATTTAATGCATCTATATATGATTCTTCAAAATCGATATCACTATTATATACTAAATTTTTTATTATTCTAATCCACTGATGTAAGGATTCTTTTTCTTCTCCCTTTGAATTATAAAAATATGTAGTTACTGCGTGGAACAAAACTTTATCTGGATATGTCCCTTTACTTAAACTATTCGTAATAATTTCATCAATTTTTGGACTAACATTATTTCTTGAAATATAATTTAAAGTATAAAAAATTATATCAAAAATCTTTTTGTCTATTTTTTTAAAATCTAATAAATCCAATAAATTTTGATTTCTTCCTATTATTTGATAATTCATTAGTAATACTTCAAAAAAAGAGTAAAAATATTTATCAAAATTCTTTTTTTGTTTTTTCCAGAAATAATCAGTCCAATCGCCATCAAATTTATTTTCAAAAATAGTAGTATAATTTTCACTAAAATTTAGTTCTCTCATTCTTCCTAAAAGTTTTGCTTTAAAATTTTCTAAATCTGTTAATGGACGGCCTCTTGAATTAAGCTTAATATATAAATCATCCTCCATTCCTAAATCATCCATTTTCAAGAATTTAAACCTTATTGGACATTTCTTACTATCCTCTAATATTTTTTCAATATCATTTACGTCTTTCATCTCTTCTACTATTAAATCCAGAACATTTAATACTGAAATTACAGTAGGGTCATATTTCCAAGAGTCTAAAAACCATTGTAAGTCTGTTATTTCTTTTGATGGCTTTCTAACCGATAATACATCCTTTCTATTTTCTATTAATTTATCTAAAAAAGCTCTTGAAGATATTCTTGTATTATATGTAAATCGTTTTAGTAATTCTGTTTTATTTTCATCATTTCTGTATGCATATATATGTAATAAAAGTAACGTAGTTAATCTTTGTTGTCCATCAACAGGAATAAATTTCTTTCCCTCCTCTTTTCCATATACAAAATTAATATCTAATTCTTCTCCACTTATTAGAGCTTTTTTCATATCCTTCAATAATGTTTTTATTACCTGCTGGCTATGACTATCATTTCTTCCATGAGCATAATCTCTTTGTATTATTGGAATTTCTATAGTATAATTATTAAGTAATTCGACTAAAGTTGAAATATTTTTATTAATCTCCATTTTGATTTTCTCCTTTTTTAAAGAACTCTTTAATTATTTCCACTATTGCTTTTGAATAGTCTGATTTATCAATTTCATTCCAACTATCGTTTATCTCTCCGATTGAATACACTTTTAGAAATACATTTTTGGTACAAATAGGAACAAATTTTCCATTAGAATCCTTCTCAAGTATTATTTTTCTTTTTACGTCAAATGAACTATTTCTATAATCATACTCTCTATTAGTCTTATAATCTAAAAGTGTTAAGTTCTCAATATTGCTATCTGCTTCATCATCTTCAGTATCTTTAGCATTAGTTGCATGAATATGCTCAATATCCCAATGTTCTTTATGATATATATCAAATGGAAACCTATATTGTTTTTCTCCTTTACAGTATAAGGTTGCAATATTAAAAAACAAAAGTATTTTTCTTATATGAATATTGTCTTTTGGATAATACAAATCAATTGCTGTATTAGTATCATATACTTTCTTTATGCTTCTATCTTTTTTTATCATGTCAATAAACATCTTATTCTTTTCGCTTTTTTTGACATTCTGGGTTGATATATCATAAATATCTTTTATTGATATGCCTATTGATGTTAAAAAACCAATTATATGATATTTATCTAAATTATCATACCACTCACAAAATTCTTCATAAATTTTCTTTATGTCTTCCCATATATCGAATGCAAGTTTATTTTTATTTTCCTCACATCTTTTAAATTTTTCCAAAAAAACAAGAAATGAATAATATTCTTCATCTTCTTTTACAATTCCAAATTCATTATATTGATCAGCAAGTAAATCAAATAGCAAATCTATTCTAGGTCCACTTGATTCTTTACTACTTAAAAAATACCAAAAGGAATTATTTTGCAATTTTTGTTCAATTCTATCCCATTCAAGAGATATTTCTAATTGTTGCTTATATATTTTTTCAAAATTTTCATCTTTATAATTATCCTTGCTTAAAAGCATTGCTTTGATAAGTTCAGAATTAGTAAGTTTTATTTTTCCTAAATTTACTTTAGTAAATATATCAATAGAGTCCACACTCTGTGGAATTTCATACCATATAAAAAATATAGACTTTCTTATTTTTTCTGTCATTTTTGATACAATACTTAGTAAATCTGGTTTTTCTTTTATCCAATCATTTATAACTTTATAAGCTTCACTCATATAATAATAATCTATATTTGAATCATCATAACTTTCATTTGATATTTTAATTAAAAATTCTTTACTTTTTTCTCTTCCGCTAGTTTTATATTCTAATTCATATGGAATATCCACTAATGAGTAATATTTTGATAATGCCTTCAAACATAAATAAATTGTAGTAAGCCTCTGTTGTCCGTCAACAACCTCATATTTATTATTTTCTATTTTTTTTACTATTAATGGTTGAATACAATATTTTTTTGTTTCATTTTCAGTATTAAATTCATCTATATCATCTAAAAGTGCTTTTACTTCTGTTTGTGTCCAACGATATCCTCTTTGATATGACGGAATTTCAAATTTATATCCTTTTAATTCTGCTATTGTTTTTTCACCATAGTCATTATCCATATACATTGATCCCTTTCTAAAATAAAAGATAAATTTCTTATTATTCACTTGTTAAAATTTTTATTTTATTTAATTCTTTTGAATAATAATAAATATCAGTACACTTTAAATCTCCATCCCATATTTCTTTTTCATAATTATCTATAAAGAAATTCTTAATTGTTTTTTCATATTTATCAAATCCCTGTTTTACATAGAATGGTATATTATTTTCTGTTGTTCCAACTAACATTTTTTTATATCTTTGTTTATAATTATCAGCTAGATATTTTATCATTTTTTTTGCGTAACCTTTTCCTCTAAATTCTTCTTTTGTTACTATATTTTTTAATTCTACTGTATCATTATCTAATTTTGTTACTACTGCTATACACGCTACATCATCTTTATATCTTAAAACAAATAAATCTCCGTCTTTTAAATATTTCTCTATCATCTTTTCACTTGGATCTGCTTCAAGCAATAAATTTATATATTGATTTTTGTCATTTTTTTCTTTACTAATTATAATATTTCTTTTTAATGGTAAAAACTCAAAATCTTCTGGTAAAGCTGGTTTTGTATTTTGGTGAGTTAAAAATGATGATTCCTCTCAACTCCTCGTATCTAACCATTTAAATTCGCGTACCCTGTCGTTCTTCATTAAAACAGTTATAATATC
>CANRKJ010000011.1 GCA_947631185.1 uncultured Clostridia bacterium
TTTTTATTTTTTATGAAAGAAAATAAAATATGAAGAAAACCCTAGAAAAATTTCTAGGGTTTGTCAACATTCTGAAAAGCCAAATAGCTAAAGCTATTTGGCTTTTGGGTGCAGACGACGTAGATATTTACAACTCGTTATTGGCCCTACTATGATTGATTCAAACATCAAGCAATTTAATAAAATATATCACATTTTTTATAAATTGCAACATAATTTCAAAAATTAAAAAAAAACGTGCCTCTCGATTGGAGAAGCACGTTTGCACTTACTTTTTGGAGTTTTTTATATCTTGTACAATCTGCCATGTGACAGTTATACCAATGAATACCGTAATAACCCAATATTCAGGTTGCCGAAATAAAGTATTCACCTCTTCTTCGGTTCTGAACAATATTGTAGGCAATATACTTGCACTCATTGCAACTACAAAAATAATGATGTTCCGACATATTTCTTTTGCTTTTTTCATAGTTTAGCACTCCTTTTTATGCATTTTTCAAGTGTTGCGAACATATAATATTGTACCAAGTTTTCTACTATAAATCAATACTTTACTAAAATTTATGTGATAAAAATATAGAATATTATGTATTTTTTTATTTATGGACATCCTCATTTGAAATAACATACTATAATACTTATGGATTGAACTTTAAGTAAACATATTGTAAATAATGATATACCAGCTAAAAAAGGATTTATATACTCTTTCTGTTTTTAGTCTCATAATAAGTATATTTACCTATTGCATTTCATATGGTTCATCTATTGTTCCTTTTCCAGAAACTATTTTTACATCTGGTTTTAAGTTTAATACAATTCGTATTGGATCTTCTCCATATTCTAAACCTGTTAAATATCCCCAAGATTGACTATGTAAAACTCTATTTCCTCTTCTGTCTTTATTAGTTACAGCATTTATATAATATGCATATCCATTTTCTAATAAATCAGCTACTCTACTATTTTCATCTAATTTTAATACTCTATTTGATAATGTTGCAGAAGAATAAAATAGTTCTTCAATTGTAGTTTCTTTTCCAGTAATTTTTTCGTAAGTATTAATTAATTCTTCTCCTGTCATAGCATGAATTGAAGATGTATCTTCTAATCCTGTATTAAATACTTGTGTCATATCAAAAGTATTACCATCAAAGCCAGAATCTAGAAAGTATGAGTATGAAGAATCAACTACTGTTGAATCTGTATTTAATACTTTATATAAATTACTTAAATCATTATTTATTCTCTCTTCATCGCAGTTTTGACAATATTTTATTGGTACTCCTGCTGATATTAATGTTATAGTATTATCATCATTTATACTTAAAATTCTCCAACCTTTCACTTGATCATTTACAGTTTGACCAGAATGATAATCTCCAACATTTGTATAATTTACTTTATAATTAATGAAGTCTCCCATTTGAAGGTCAGAGTTTTCTATTTTTTCACTTTCTTCTTTGTTCTCTTTTGTTTCACTTGTCTGTTTATCTTCTTGAGATTTTGCATCATTACCTACAAAATTTTTATATCCCAAAAGTCCGGCTGCTCCTAAAAGAGCAATAATGATTATAACCAGTATAATAATTAATGATTTTTTATTTTTCATAAATATTTCCTCACTTTCTTTTTTATTATATCGTTTTCTTGAATGATTTTTAATCTATCTGTTATTAGTTCAAACAGATACGTCATTGGTGCGTAATTTAGTATTCTATATATATTCTTTAATTTGTATTTCATTGTTTTTCAAATAATTTTCTGTTTTTTTCAAATAAATTGCTGATATAATCAAGAAAAACATTAATATTGAAACCGATATTGCTAGTATATTTACATCATAGAAATAATTATATAATATGTATATTAGACTATAACTAATTATCTGTCCTATTGCCATATAAATATTATATGTTCTTTCTTATATTCTATTAAATCTTTTGTTCTTATTGCTGAATATACTATACTACATGATTCTGATTCAATTATTATTCCTAAAGAGTTCATTAAAATATTGCTATGTATCTTCTATTTTCTTGTTCCATTTTTTCTCCTATTCTTATTGCTTAAGAAATGTATTATTTGTTTAAATTTCAAGAAATTTTATAGCAAAATTATAACAATAATTTTGACATATTACAATAAACATGGTAAAAGTTCTTTATTTTCCAAAATTAATAAGTGTAGTTCCTGTATTCTTCATCTATACTTCTTTCTTGCATTTTCTATTTGTAATTGACATTCTTCCTTCAATATTCCTGTCTCAATATTTAAGTCTAGAATACTTTTTTCTTTAATATCAAATATGTTTATATTAGGATTCATATTTGATTCGCTAGGTGCTCCATATATAAAATTACTTATTTTAGCTTTAATACATGCTGACATACACATACTACAACTCCAAGCATTTGACATTATAATATATTTTGATAAATCTCTTGTATTAAGCTTTTTACATGCTTTTGAAATTAAATTTATTTCTGCATGTAATATAGGATTACACATTGATCTTGCAGTATTATGTGCTTTTTCAATTATATTACCTTTTGTGTCAATTAATATGGCTGCAAACGGTGAATTTCCTTCTTTTATTGCAATATCAACCTCTTCCATTACTATTTTCATCAAATTTTCTTTTTCCTCTATATTAATATTTCTATCTTGCTTATCAAAAACCTCACCCATTATTCAAATTCCTCCTTTAATTAACAAATAAAACACTTATTATATTTTATCCTTTAATAGTTCTCTAATTTTTGGACTTAATTTATTGTAATCTCTTTCTATTTTTTTCTTATATATTTTATATGTTCATTCAAAAAGTCGTATACATCTTTTTGTTTTGACATTTCACATCTAATTAACAATTTTCTTATTTTTTCAGTAATTACACTCATTATTTTCCTCCAAGCAATTTAAAGATAACAATATTATGTGTTGATTATATCAAAACTATTGATGCTATTCAATTAAAAATTTGTATTTCCTTGATATTTGCAAAAAATAAATGTGTTTATAATACAAATACATACTGAAAATAAAACTAAAAAAATATCATCCTTTTTCAGAATGATATTTATATCTAACCGACTAAAAATTAAAATTTTGATTTAAATTTTTTAAATATCATAATATATACCAGGTAACATTTTTAACATAAGTTAAAAAAAAATAAAGTAGTTGTTGGTGTATGTAATATCAAGACATTAATATAAAAACCAAATAGCTTCAGCTATTTGGTTTTCTGGTCGGAGTGTTCTTATAGGAACTTTTAGCAAATGCTGATAAAATCTATAATTACACTGCACCCCCAAAAGCATATTTACATTTTTTATTTATAAAAATAGGAACTAAATTAATAGTTCCTATTTCTTAGTCATTCATTGCTTTATCAATTTGTTCTTGCATATAATCATCACTACCGTCCGTTTTCATTTCTAAAATAGGATTATTAGATGTAGATAAACTTAATGTAAAATTTGCATCTCCTATTTTTGTAGTAGCTTCTTTTCCGATATTTTCAGTTAACCAATTTGTAAGTTCTGCATCATTTTCAGTTTTGTAATTCATTCTATTAAAAGCCATAAAAACATTAGTAGGGTCTTCTTTTGTTAAGCAAATAATTCTTGCATAATATATTTCCTTTTTATCTTTATCAGCGTCTATGCTTATTGAGTATTTTTCATTACTTTTTGCATAAGTAATTGAATCTCCCATTACAACACCATTCGTTCCACTAATTTCTGTAACACTTTCTAGTATAGAAGCAAAGTCATCAGAGTTTGTGCCTTCTAAAAATATAATCTTTGTAGTTCCTTGAACAATTTGATTATTTGTATTATTAACAACATTATTATTTGTATTTGTTTGATTAGTATTACTGCTAGAGAACCCAATTATAACTATAATTCCAATAATTACCCAAAACCACCATTTTTTATAGATAGGCTTTTTATTATTTTCAATATTTGACATAAAAATCACACTCCTTTTTTATATATTTAATAATTCTTTTTTCTTTTTATCAAATTCTTCTTGTGTAATTGCTCCCATATCTAATAATTCCTTAAATTTTTTAACTTCATCAGCAACAGAAATATTGGATGAAATTTTTTGACTTTGTATACCTTTTTCTTGTTCTAAACTATCAACAATAATTTGAAATTTTGATAAAATATCTTGAACACTTTTTGAGGCAGTTTTATATACAAAACTACTTTTCTTAAATTCGGTATTTATCAGATTTAGATATATTACAGGTCTGTCTTGATTTCTTGTTGTAACTTTAATTTCTAATTTATTACATATTTCTTTTGTTTTCTTTGATGTTCCTCCGGCTATGGCTCCAGCTAATCCTTTTAATGTATTTAAAGTAAATCCTTGACTTAAACCAGTCTTAGCAACACAATTAGAACATAAAAAAGTCCCATTGTTTAATTAATTCTACTCATTGCTCCTGCTTCATTACCACATATAATGCAATTTTCCTTTGAAAACAATCCCATTTTTTACCTCCAATAATAAAATTTTTATTAATTATACCATATTATAATTTTTTTTTATATTTTTACATTATTTTCTATTTTTATTTTTCTTTCTTATTGTATAGTCAAATAATGCTATAGCAATCATAATTAGTAAGGTACTGCCTACAAGTATTAAAAAATTCTTATATTCTTGTGATGACATTTCAGCCCATTTCTGTAATACGGGAGTAACTATAATAGATAGAACTAGATAATGTAGATATATCAACAAATACATAAAAAATATAAGTATAAAATATTTTTATGAATTATCAGTAAAAATAAAAAAGTTCTTACAGAACTATGAAATCCTATAAGAACACTCAGACTGGTGCCGATGGTGGGACTCGAACCCACATGAATGTTATTCGCATCATTTTGAGTGATGTGCGTATACCAATTTCGCCACATCGGCATTTAATAATTCAATTAGTAATTTTTAATTCCTGTATATCTTAACATATCTATATATTTTTGTCTAGTTATTTTTTCATTTTTATAAATATTTTAAGTAAATTTACTTATACTATAATTGAGGTGTTTCTATGAGTGATAAAAATAAGCATAAACAAACTGAATCAGGAGAATTCATCCCTACTTACTTTACTTGGCAAACTTTAGAAGGTCAAAAAGAAAGAGCAAATGAATTAAGTAAAAAAACTAAAAAGAAAAGCAAAAAAGAAGATGAATAATAGCATCTTCTTTTTATTTTTTTTCATCAAGCATATAAATCAAATAATTACTAGTTGATCCAATTTTTTTGAAATTAAAATCTTCCAAATTAGCATCATACGTAACATTTCTTAATAAAACTATAAAATTACATTTATGGTATCGAAAAAGCGTTTCCATATTCCAATATATTCTACCAGCATCTATTTCTCTTCCCATAAATACTATTATTGATGGATTCCTTCCATAAACTAATTTAATATTTCCATCATATTGTCTAACCCATTCTACCATATTAGAAGGTGCATAAATTACTTTATTATCTATATCTTGAGATTGAATAATTTGCATAACTTCTAAAACTTCTTCTGGCATTTTATACCAATTATTTGCTATTTGATAATTTTCTTCTGAATATGCTAATTTTCCAGATAATACAATAACTATAATACACATTACCGACAAAAATGTCATTATAAATTTATTTTTACTTGAACTAGCAAAACTTGTAAATGCATATGCTATTGTTGGAGCTATAGGCATAAGCCAAAACATTCTCCAATAAGTATTTCCCTCTCCATCTCCCAAAAAAGGATCTAATAATTTAAAAACTATAGGATTAAATACTAATATCATAATAATTATAGGTAATAATACTAATAAAATTTTTTCATTTTTGTTTGATTTTTTTACTATTAAAAAATTAAATACTATTGCTATTAAAAAAATTAAAAAATATTTTGAATCTGAAAAATATAAATCAAAATCATATTTTATATTATCGAAATTTGAAACTAAAAAATCCATTAATTAGCATCTCCTTTCAATATTATATAAGCAACTGCTAATAAAATATTGGGAAAACAACATATAGCAGACTTTACTCCTAATTTAAAAATAGAATTTATTGATTGTTTAAAATTCTTTAAGTCTAATCTTGATATACTATATGAAATCGTTAAAGATACTAATAATATTGGTGCTAAAGCAAGTCCCATAGTCGAAACTAAACAAGAAGCAACCATTCCCAATAATAAAGCAATCCAATATGAAAATTTATCTTTTTCTTTTATATACATGAGATAAAAAGTAATGATTGAAGGTAAAATCAAATTTCCTAAAACAGCTTTACCTTGCCATAGCCTAATTAACATAAAAGTAAAATTGCTACGTGTTGAAAAATTACCGAAAATGTATATTATATTAATAAAAATTAGAAATAATAAAGATTTTTTCTTATCATTATTAAATAATTTTTGAGCTAATATATAGTAATTTGTATAAATTAATAAAGTTAATATCACAGGTAAAATAGTATGAGCCATTATCATAGGATGAAACCCTGTAAATTTAGATATTAAAGCTATATAAACTGGAAATGGAGACAAAACATATCTAGCAGGGAAATTATCATATTTTAATCCGTCATCATTATATACATATAAAGTATTAGTATCTATACTAATTGAGGCTTTTGCAACAAAATTCGAATCATCTGAATCAATATGCATAAATGAGAAAACAAAAAAACATTGTATAAAAATTAACAATAAAGAAACAATACCTAATATTTTGGTCTCATTTTTTTTTCCTCTTTTTATAATATTAGGTATTTGTAAAAAATTATTAAAATTTATTATAACAGATATAATAGATATAAAAACCGAGATTCCACACCATGTAAAAAATAAACTATTAAAACTTTTTCCTAAAAAAGTAAAAATAATTGTTGTTATTTCTGTAATTGTAAACTGTACAAAAAATCCAATTAACCATGATAATAATATATTTTCATTATCTTTTTTCATAAAATGTGTTATTAAGCTTCCAAGTAAATATGGAATTATTAAAAAAAGTATAATACTCAAACCTAATTTTATCATAAATTTCTTCCTTTGCACCTTTAATATAGCAATTTTCTAGCACATTTTAATGCCTCTTCAACAACTATATTCATATCATAATATTTATATTCGCCTAATCTTCCACCGAAAACTACCTTATAATCCTTATTAGCTAATTCTTTATATTTTTCATAAAGCTTATTATTTTTTTCATTATTTATTGGATAATAAGGTTCTTTATTTCTATTCCATGTATCTGAAAATTCTTTAGATATAACAGTTTTTGCTTGGTTTCCAAATTCAAAATGTTTATGTTCTATTATTCTAGTATATGGTACTTCATATTCAGTATAATTTACTACTGCATTTCCTTGATAATTATTTGTATCCAATACTTCTGTTTCAAACCTTAAACTTCTGTATTGTAATTCTCCAAAACAATAATCATAATATCTATCAATTGGACCTGTAAAAATTGTTTTTTCGGCTATTTTATCTAGCTTTTCTCTATTAGCAAAATAATCACAATTTAAAATAACATCACTTCCTCTAAGCATTTTCTCAATAATTTGAGTATATCCACCTTTAGGAACCCCTTGATATATGTCATTAAAATAATTATTATTATATGTAAAACGTACTGGAATACGTTTAATTATAAAATCAGGCAATTCTGTTGCCTTCATTCCCCATTGTTTTTCAGTATAACCTTTAACCAATTTTTGATAGACTGTTGTGCCAACTGATTTTATTGCTTGCTCTTCTAAATTCTTAGGTTTTCCTATATTTACAGACTGTATTTCAGAATAAATCTTTGCCTTAGCTTCTTCTGGCGTTCTTACTCCCCACAACTGATTAAATGTATTCATATTGAAAGGTAAATTAAAAACTTCATCTTTATATTTTGCAATTGGAGAATTTATGTAACCATTAAACTCAGCAAATTGATTCATATATTGCCATATTTCTTTATTATTAGTATGAAAAATATGTGCACCATATTTATGTACATTTATCCCTTCTACATTTTCAGTATAAATATTTCCACCTATATGATTTCTTTTTTCAACTACTAAACATGTTTTTCCAATTTTATTTGCTTCATATGCAAATACCGAACCAAATAATCCAGATCCAACAATCAAAAAATTATACATTTTTTTCCTCTTTCTTAATAATTATCAAGCTAATTTTTAAAAACTAGCATTATATTTTTTACCTGTAATTTTTGCTAACAAAAAACTCTTTATTTTATTAAACCAATTTATATTTTGAATATCCATTATTTTAACTTCTTCGAATTTTATATTATTTGTATATAACCATACATCAAATAATCTTTCACTAATTCTTCCAAAAAATCTAGCATGAAATGAATTATATTTTTCAACATCAATTCTCTTTTCTAATTCAAATAATATATCAAATACCCACTCACAATATTGACTTATAATTTCTTTTTTTGCTATAAACATATTAAACATATGTCCAGAGGTTCTAGATTTTAATCTATCAAATTCTTTCAAGTATTTTGGACATTTTTCTTCTATAATCTTTCTTGTTTCGTCTAACGGCTCTATATACATAGTATGTTTGTAATGAGAATATATTGTTTCAATATAATAATTTCTTTTTTGTGGAAGAATTACATCAACATTTTTTAATTTTTCTTCCAATTCTTCTCTATGTAAAACACTTTTAAACTTATTTGATTCATCTTTAGGGATTTTTTTACTTTGTGTAAAATATCTTCTATAGTGGACTAACCCTAAATAATCTACATCCAAGTTTTTCCATGCCCAATATAATCCAGTTAATTCACAATAATATGGATTTTTCTCTGATATATTATCACCATTATCATCTCTTAAATATCCTATATCGTTTTTCCCTTTAGAACCCACATATAAAGGTAAATATATATCATCAGTTGGCATTTGATATTTTTTATGTGTTGCTACGATTATTTTTATATCCATTTATCTTCCTTCCAGATTTTTTCTGTAATAATTTTATAATATTATTAAACTTTACATATTGTATTATTTTTTCATATAAATTTCAATATATTTATTATAAATAAAAATAAAAGCGGACTTTATTTAATATAAAAATTTTAAAATTTATTGCAAAATCCGCACTCGTTGTTTATGCACGAAAATTTCGTAAAAATATTCTGTGCAAATATTGGTGAATTTTTTATACTAGGAATTTAAAAAAATATCCTTGTATTATAAAAAGAGTAAATCTATAAGCCGGGTTCTGTCGTGAATAGTCATTTATCTAGGATATATATTACTATATACCTCAAGCCACTCAAATCGAGAAGTTGGCGAGCAGCCTTAGCCTCCTCTACAAGGTGTTGCTCCAGGTAGGGTTTACACTGTCGGCGTATATCACTATACTCCCGGTGAGCTCTTACCTCACCTTTTCACCTTAACTATTTATTAAAAATAGCTGTTATTTTCTGTTGCACTTTCCCTAGGGTTACCCCCGCTTGACGTTATCAAGTACCATTGCTCTATGGAGCCCGGACTTTCCTCTCCTAACACTTTTCAGTAATCAGCAGCGACTATTTAATTTACTCCATAATCTATTTTACTATCTTATTCCATTTTAGTCAAGTAAGTTCTAACTAATAAACATTTCTATTTATCTATGGAGTGCCATGAACATTACACTCTTCGGGAATATTATCATTAGACAATACTTCTGTATATGTTTTTGGGCAATTATGCGTAGCTACCTTTCCAGTTTCTTCACATATTGCTAATTCTATAATTCCTTTTGGCTTTTCAAATTTAGACCCAGCTAAATTAGCATGTATATTTTTCATTATTTGAGCCCATATTACACCAGCTGGATTATTTCCTTTATATTTTATAGTTTCATTCAAATCATATCCATACCATACAACACCTGTATAGTAATTTGTAAAGCCACAAAGCCATCTATCATAATTATCATTTGTAGTTCCAGTTTTAGCAGCAACATCAATATCGTTTATTTTACAATATCTTGCTGTTCCATATTCTCCCTCAACTGGTTGCTTTAAAAGTGATTTCAACAAATAAGAAACTTGTACAGAAAAAGCTCTCCTTTTAATTTGTGATGTTTTTAAAACTATATTACCATCTCTATCTTCAATCTTTATATAAAATGTAGGTTCAATATATTTACCATCATTAGAAATAGTATTATAAGCACCTGCCATTTCTAAAGGACTTATACCTTTATCTAATCCTCCAAGTGCTAGATTTATGTTATCATCAACCTCAGTTAAAGTAGATATTCCAATTTTTCTCATAAATCTTATTGATTCACTAGGAGTTAACTGTTCCATTATTTTTACAAAAGGTATATTTTGAGAAGATTCTACAGCTCTTCTAACAGTCATATTTCCCTGAAATCCATTATAATCTGTAGGTGTATAACCGTCTTCACCATCTTCAAATGTTGTTTCTTCATCAACATATACTGTTGCAGGTGTAATTATTTTTTTTGCTAGGGCTGGTGCCAAAACTGCAATTGGTTTTCCAGCAGAACCAGTTTGTCTAACTGTTTGAGTAGCTCTATTTAATCCTCTAGCTGTCTTTTTCTCACCTAAGCCTCCATTACATCCAACTACATATCCTGTTTTAGGTTCAATTATTACAACAGCAGATTGTGTAGTAGCTCCTTCATTTTTTGTAGAGTTCAAAATATATTTATCCTTTTTGCACTCATCATCTATAATTTGCTGAATATTAGTATTTTGAGTACTATATATCTTAAACCCTGATAGATATATGTAATTTTTTGCATAATCTTTTGATATTGAATATTTTTTTGATATATCATCTATAAGTTCATTAATCATAGCATCTGTATGATAAGAATAAATTCCGTTACCACTTGCCACTACCTCACCTTTTTCAAATTTTAAGCCATTATCTACTTCCAAAATAGCAGAATTATATTCATCATCTGTAATCATATTCTGGTCTTTCATAGCAGTTAAAACTGTTTTGGTTCTTTTTTTTATCAATTCTCCATTATCCTTATCAGAAAAAGGATTATAAGAATTTGGTGAATTATTTAAACCAGCTAAAAAACAACATTCTGCTAAACTTAAATCAGACAATTCTTTATTAAAATAATATTTTGAACCAAGCTTTACTCCATAAATATTAGGTCCTACATAAATGACATTAAAATAAGCTTCTAAAATTTCATCTTTGTCCATAAATATTTCAAGCTGACATGCCCTACACCATTCTAAAACTTTTCTTTTTATACTACTTTCATTATCACCTGAAATATTTTTTACTAATTGTTGAGTTATAGAACTTCCTCCAAAAGACGAAGAACCTTTATGAATTACATAAGTTAAAATTGCTCCTCCCGTCCTTTTTAAATCAATTCCATGATGTGAATAAAATCTTTTATCTTCAATAGATATATATGCATTTTTCAAATTGGTTGGAATTTCATTTATTTGAACTTTTTCTTGATTTCTTTCACTTCCCAATATTGCAATAACATTTCCACCACTATCTAATACAGTGGATCTTTCAAAATTTATTATACTAGTAACTAACTTTTCTGTTTTTAATGTTTGATAAACAAAAACTAATATCAAAATTATTATAAAAACCAATAAAATCAACCAAAATTTTTTATGAAATCTTTTTTTCTCAGGAGTTTCTTTTTCTATTTTATCAATTTTGCTTTTTAATCTTGTACTTTTTTTGCTTTTTTTACTCAAATAAAAACCATCCTTTCTCATTGGTAATTTATTATTTTTATATAATATCATACTATAATAATTTTAACAATAATTATAAAGATATTTTATATAATTAATATCTAAATTTTCTATATTATAAATTACGAAAGTATATAAGAATTAACATTATAAACATAAATAAAAGCCCTCCATGTTTTTTACATTTTGGGCTTATATTATTTAATTATTTAATAACTATATTAACTAGCTTTCTAGGTACAACTATTTCTTTTATAATAGTTTTACCTTCTAACTTATCCTTTATGCTATCTAATTTCTTTGCTGTTGACTTCATTTCTTCTTCTGTATATGAAATTGGAACTTCTATTTTTCCTTTTATTTTTCCATTTATTTGTACAACCATTTCGTACGTATCTGCTATAATTTTTGATTCATCATATGTTGGCCATGTTTCATAACTAATTGTTTCTGTATTGTTAAACACTTCACTCCATATTTCTTCAGCAATATGAGGAACTATTGGACTCAATAATTTAACAAAGTTTTTTGCATATTCTAAATTCCAAGAATTCTCTTTGTATACTGCATTTACAAATATCATCATTTGAGATATTGCTGTATTGAAATTTAATGTTTCATAATCTTCAGTTACTTTCTTTACTGTTTGATTATATATTTTATCTAGATTTGGATTATCTTTAAATTCTCTTTTTTCTTCACAATATAATCTCCATACACGATCTAGAAATTTTTTTATTCCTCTAACTGCTTCATCATTCCATGGCTTATCAGCTTCAAGTGGTCCCATAAACATTTCATACATTCTAAGTGTATCTGCACCATATTGCTTAACAATATCATCAGGGTTTACCACATATTTAGGGAAACGTTTACCCATTTTTACACCATTTGAACCTAATATCATTCCTTGATGCACCAATTTCTTAAATGGCTCTTTAACACTAACTAAACCTTTATCATATAAATAATTATTCCACATTCTAGAATATAATAAATGTCCAACTGCATGCTCTGGTCCACCTACATATAAATCTACTGGCATCCAATGTTCAATTAACTTAGAATCAGCAAAAACTTCATCATTAGTTGGATCTATGTATCTTAAGAAATACCAACTTGAACCTGCTGAACCTGGCATTGTAGCTGTTTCTCTAACACCTTTTACTCCATTAACTTCAACTTTTTTCCATTGAGTAGCATTTTCTAATGGTGCTTTACCATTTTCTCCTTTATAATTATCCATTTCTGGTAATACTAAAGGTAAATCTTTATCTTCTAATACAATATCTCTTCCATCTTCTAAATGAATAATTGGTATTGGTTCTCCCCAATATCTTTGACGTGCAAAAATCCATTCTCTAATATGATAATTATTTTTCTTTTTTCCACATCCCATTTTTACCAGTTTCTCTGTAATAGCAATTTTTGCATCTTCAACTGTTAAACCTGTAAATTCTTCACTATTAATTAATTTACAATCCTTACCTAAGTAATCTTGTTTTTCAAAAGCACATTCAGAGGTATCTCGTCCATCTATTACCTGAATCATAGATATATTGTGTTCTTTTGCATATTCAAAATCTCTTTGATCATGACTTGGGACTGCCATTACAGCTCCTGTTCCATAACTTGCTAAAACAAAGTCTCCCAAAAATATAGGTACTTCCTTACCGTTAACAGGATTAATTGCAAGCACTCCTTCTAATTTTACACCACTTTTTGTTTTATTAAGTTCAGTTCTATCAATATCTGATTTCTGTGCTGTTTCTTCTCTATATTTAATTACTTCATCCCAGTTTTTAATTCTATCTTTTAATTCATCTACGAGTTTGTTTTCAGGTGCCAAAACCATAAAAGTAATACCATATATTGTTTCTATACATGTAGTAAAAATTGAAAATTTTCCACCATCTTTGATTTTAAATTCTACTTCTACACCTTCAGATTTTCCAATCCAATTTCTTTGAATTTCTTTAGTTGATTCTGGCCAATCAAGTTCATCTAATCCACTTAAAAGTTTTTCAGCAAAAGCAGGTATATCAATAATCCATTGTTTCATATATTTACGTATTACAGGATATCCTCCTCTTTCACTTTTTCCATCTATTACTTCATCATTTGCCAAAACAGTACCTAACTCTTCACACCAATTAACTGGCATATTTATTTGCTTAGCAAATCCATCTTCATATAATTTTTTAAATATCCATTGAGTCCATTTATAGTAGCTAGGATCACTTGTAGATATTACTCTGTCCCAATCATATGAAAGCCCCAATCTTTTTAATTGTCCTTCAAATGTTTTTATATTTTCTTCTGTAAATTTAGCAGGGTGATTACCTGTTTGTATCGCATATTGTTCTGCAGGAAGTCCAAAAGAATCATATCCCATTGGATGAAGTACATTATAACCTTGCATTCTCTTCATACGTGATACTATGTCTGTTGCAGTATATCCTTCTGGATGTCCAGCATGAAGCCCTACACCAGATGGATATGGAAACATATCAAGTGCATAGTATTTAGGTTTAGAAAAATCCCATGCATCTGTCTTAAATGTTTTATTCTTTTCCCAATAATCCTGCCATTTTTTTTCTATTTCTTTAAAATTATACATTTTAATCTCTCCTTTTATATAAGAACAATAGTGGGCTTTGCAATACATTTAATATTTTAATATAAAAAAGTCCACACTCGTTGTCCATCCACAAAAAATTATATAGTTATTTTTCTGTGGAATTTATTGTAAATAATATCATAAAATACATATATTATCAAGCATTTAATCAAAAAGTTTCTTTATGTAATACTTTATTTTTTTATACTTAATTTATTTATTAGTTCAAGTAATGTATTTAAAAAATTTTTACATGATTTCAAATATAAGATTTCTTTAGTAGTGTGGACATTTTTAATATCTGGTCCAATTGATATCATTTCCAAATTTGGCATTTTTTTATATATCATTCCACATTCCACTCCTGCGTGAATAGCACAAATTATTGGTTTCTCCATATTATGTACCTCCATATATGCCTCTATGTACGCTTTTTCCAAATTTGAATTTGGTTTATATTTCCACCCTGGATAAGAAGAATTTTCACTAATTGAAAAACCATATTTTTTAGCTAAACTATTATTAATTTCTTTTATCTGTTCTTTTTTAATATCATCACTTGATCTTATGAGTTGCGTTATATTTATCTTTCCATAATTAACATCAACAACCCCTATATTACCAGAAACTTCTACTAAACCTTCTACATCTTTACTATATTCAATTACTCCTTGCTTTAAGTTAAGTATAAAATTAATTAATTCTTTTGAATTCTCTATATTTAACCCCTTTATCGAATTATTATTTATTTTCGAAATTTCAACTTTTAACTTTTTATCTTCATCAGTCAGTTCTGTTATTTTCAAAACATCATCTATTTCCTTTTTTATATTTTCAGAAGTAGTTCCAAATACTACTTTAGTACTATTAGGAATTGCATTATCCTTATTTCCTCCAACAAAAGAAACTATTTTTACATTATCCAATTTATTTAAAATTTGAGAAGCTAAAAAATTTGAATTAATACGTCCTTTGTCTATGTCTATACCTGAATGTCCACCATATAATCCAGTTATATCTAAAGAATATATACATTCATTTATTTCAGTCTGTTTTACTTCTTTTTCATAACAAAGTCTTACACCACCTGCACAACCAACAATAGCAGTATTTTCTTCTTCTCCATCTACGTTAATTAAATATTCAGCATGTATTCCAGAATAATCAAAATATTTAGCACCATCCATACCAATTTCTTCTTGAGTTGTAAATAAACAATAAATATCAGGATGCTTAATTTCTTCGTCATCCAACAATAACAATAAAGTTGCAACACCTATACCGTCGTCCGCACCCAGAGTTGTGTCTTTAGCTGTATATGTATCTTCATCTTCTATAATTTCAATCGGATCAGTGTTAAAATCATGAGAACTATATTCAGTTTTCTCACATACCATATCTGTGTGTGCTTGAAAAATTATTGCATCTTTATCCTCATAACCTTGTGTTGCTGTTTTTTTTATTAAAACATTATAATAATTATCAATTCTATATTCTAATTCTCTTTTCTTAGCAAAATCACAAATATACTCTGCTATTTTTTGTTCTTTGCATGAATTTCTGGGGATTTTACAAATTTCCTTAAACCAATACAATAGTTTTTCATATTTTTTTTCTATATCCATAGCTTTACTCCTTTTATTTTAAAATGTTTTTATTCTTCTGGTTATATCACATAATCATTTTAATTAAAATTCATTCTATAATAAATACAAATATTAATCAATTATATTTATTATAATCATTATTTTTTTAATACAATAAGATCATTAAAATTTACAAAAAGTTACATCTTTCAACATTATTGTAGTAAATAATTAATATTTGTATTATAATGATTACTATAATAATATTATATATATTTTATAAAAAAAAATAATAATATAATTTTAAAACTTGTAAGGAAGTAACATATGAACACAAAAATACCTTTTAAAGAAATACTGAAAACATTTATATTTGTATTACCATACATATTTGTAGAATTTACAAATACTTTATTATTAACAATTGATAAATCTATATCAAATTCAATTGGAAAAACTGCTATTATTGTGTTTTCTTCATTTATAACATTAAATTGGGCTATAAATACAATTCAAACTTGTATAGGAAATGCACATACAATTGTATTAGCAAGAGATAAGGGAAATTCAAAACAAATCAATAATTCAGCTATGTTTATAGAAATAGTCAGTTCTGTAACAATTTCAATAATACTTTTTAGCTTTTCAAGACAAATCACATATGTATATAATTTAGAAAACAACGCTCGCGAAATATTGTCAATAATATTAAAATTAAAAGCTATTCAATTACCCATTCATTCAATTGGATTAGTTCCTAAAAATATATTAAAAGTTAATACCAAAACAAATAAAATATGGTTTTCGACAGTAATTTCATCTATAATAAATATATTAGGAGACCTTTTAAGTGTAAAACTCGGATATAATGAAATTGGAATATATGTTGCAACTATTGTTTCATCTTTAGTAAATACTGTATTATTATTGATTTTTTCTAAATATAAATTATTTAAAATTTCTTTTAATTATATAAAGCTAATGTTATATTTAGGTAAAGATTTAATATTTAATAAAATTATACAAAGAATTGTAAATATATATTACACACATGTAGCTAGTTCATTTGGAACAAATATTTATGCAATACATTGTGTATGTGGAACAATTATTGATACACTATGTGAAATAATTGAAGGATATTATTCTGGGTTATTAGTTGAATATTCAAATGATATAGAACAAAAGAAAGAACATCTATTAAAGAAAGTAGATAGTATCGAAATTTATGGGAATATTTTTGCTATATTATTTATTCCAATATTTCTATATCCTTTATGGCTAGCTTTAGGCAATTCCATTTCTTGGAGCGAGTGTAATCCATATATATGGATATATTCTATTGAATTTGTAGCCACAGTAGCAGGATGTAATTATAGAGCTTACCTTTCAGCTAATAAAAATACAAAATCAATTAGTATGATGGCTTTTATAGGTGGAATATGTGTAAGAGTTCCACTGTGTTATATAATATATAAATATAAAATTGGAATAATAGGTTTATCCATGGTATGCGGTATTGATAGAATTGTAAGAGCAACATATTTAAGATTATATATAAAATTCAAAAAGGAAACACTCATTACATAATTTAATATAGTTATTTATTTCTTTTTAGGCGGTGGACTTGAAAAAAATGAGTCAATAGAAGAAACTCTTAAAAGAGAAATAATTGAAGAAACAGGATATTCTTTAAAAAATGTGAAATTATTTGATAGAATTAATGCTTGGTGCTATAGCGATAAATATGGTTATCTAGATGTGGAGGCAACAATATATATTGCAAAATTTGATAAAAAAATTATAGAACCTATAGAAAAAGATCATAGAGTGCTTTGGGTTTCGCCACTAGAGTATAAGGATAAACTATATCACGAGTACCAAAGATATATATTAAATAAATTTATATTAAAAAAGGAGAAGAATAATGAAAGATAATATTATATATTCACAAACAACAAGAACTGTAGGAGAAAAAAATAATGTTAATAATTTTAAATTAGGAATAAAAAGATTAGAAGATTCTAAATTTAATTATGCTAACTTGAATTTTTTTGAAATACAAGAATTACTTGATAAAGATTGTTATGAAGAAATATTTAGAGATTTAATTAATTTTTTAAAAGATTCACCTTTAACGTTTAATATAGCACATGCACCAATTCATTATCCATTTTTCTTTAATACTTATTATAAAAGAGATGATATAGATAAGTTGAAAAACAGAATACTAAAATCTCTTGATATATCTAAAGAAATTGGAGTTAAAGGGATAGTCATTCATATAGGTACATATTTAGGTAAAGACTATAATTATGATATGAAAAAATCTATAGAACATAACATAAAATATTTAAAACCATTTGTAGAAAAAGCCATTAAAAATAATATTATAATAGCAATTGAAAATGGAACTCAAATGGAAAAAGATGATCCTCTATTTAAAAATACAGCTCCTTATATAGATGAACTTATAAGTATAGTTGATTACTATAATAGTAAGTATAAAAAAGAAGTATTGGGAATTTGTTTTGACTTTGGACACGCTAATGTTGGAAAATTAGATATGTATAATGAGATTTTAAAAATTGGTAGTAAACTAAAAATTACTCATATCCATGATAACTATGGAACAGATTCTCATAATCAACCATTTGATGGAACAGTTAATTGGGATTCTGTTAGAAAGGCATTAACAGACATTAATTTTAATGGCGAACTAACATCAGAAGTAAGATATAAAAAGGAAGAACTATCTGATTCATCTAATATTAATAAAACTTATGATTTAATAAAAAAAATACATTTAGGTTAATAATATAAAATTTTTGTAACTTTATTAAGACTACCAAATTATTATAGGAGTGACTTTTTATTCACTTCTATAATAATAACTTTTTGCTATCTATATTTTCAATTGATTTAATAGAACATTTTTTATAAAGATTTATTTTTCTTTTCTTAAAAAGAAAAAACTTACGAAACCTTTACAGTTCGTAAGCTGTCTTAAATTGGAGCTTCCAGCCAGAATCGAACTGGCGACCTGCAGGTTACGAATCTGCTGCTCTACCAACTGAGCTATAGAAGCATTTTTTATATTTTACTATTATATTTATTATTATGCAAGAACAATAGCAAACTTTTTTATATAAAAATATTAAAATTAATTACAAAGTCTGTACTCGTTGTTCGTCCGCGATAATTTCGTAGAAATTTTATGTGCAAACGTTAGAGAAGCCTTTATATACCTAGTATATAAAAAAAATTATTATAAGAATATAAAAATTCTTATAATAATTTTTTCTAATCTTCATGCCTTATTTCTTTATGTGTAATAACTTTTTCAGTATCATCAATTTCGTCATTATCTATATCATCATTACAATTGTCTGAACCCAAATTATTCTTTTCTATAATTTTTTCAAACATTTTATCTACTTTTTCAATTAAATCTGGAACATAATCTAATAATTTGTCTATTGCATCATAATGTTCTACTGTAATAAATTTTGGTGCACCTAAATTTTCAGAATCAATAATAATAAATCCAATTGGATTTATTTTCACGGCTGCTCCACTTCCTCCACCAAAAGGATATTCTTCTTCATCTTCTTTATTACATTTTGTTTTCGGAGAAAAGTCAGTACCTCCTGCAGCAAATCCAAAACATACTTTTGAAACAGGAATTATACACATTCCTGTTTGTGTAGAAATTGGATTTCCTATAATTGTATTCACATCTACCATTTCCTTTATACTATTCATAGCAGTTTTCATCAAATTTTCTATTGGATGTTCTCTCATTTTATCACCTCATAATTATATTTTAAACATTCTATAATATTAGTTAGTTTTATATTAAATATAGCATTCAGTTGTAAATAGACTTTGGTTTTATCTTCAAATTCTGGTTTAATTATATATCTGTATTTCTTCTCATCAAATTTTTTTATTGTTTTTTTTATAAAAAAACTAAGTATAGTTGAAATAAATGGTACTAAAAAACTCGTTATAAATATGCTTCCTGTTCCTAAACTTAGTTTCAGATTTATATTTTCAATATTGGGCTTTAAATATTTAATACTAGATAATTTAAAATTATTTTTTGCTTTTAGTATTCTATTTTTCATATTAAATATTTCTTTAAATTTTTTAATATCTATCTTTATTCCCATAATATTTGCTTTGTCATTTTTTAAACTTATACTAAATACTGGAATAATATTGTATAATTTAAGTTTAATTTTTATAGAATATTTGGCGTCAAAATCTCCAGAAAAATTTTTTAAATTAAAATTTTCAATATTTATAGTAATTAGTGAATTTATTAAACCAATAAAAATAAATAAAAAAATAAAAACTAATATCATAAAAAAACCTTCTTTATAATATTAGTTTCTTCATTTTATAGAATTCTATTCAACACTTTTTAATGAATCTATCATATTTATTTTCTTTATCCTTGGATTCATAGTATAATTAGTAATTAATGTAAACACTAAAGTAAGCAATGACGCATATTCAAAAGATTTTATACTAATCTCATTAGGAAGCATTATTGTATCTACTTCCGCACTTTGAATTATAATGCCTAAAGCAAAATGTCCTAGAATCATTCCTAATATAATTCCTAGTATAGTCAAAATTATATTCTCCCTAAAAATATAACTAGAAACTTCTTTATCATAAAATCCTAATACTTTCAAAGTAGCTAATTCTCTTTTTCTTTCTGATATATTTATAATATTTAAATTTACCAGAACTATAAAAGCTAAAAGACTAGCACAACCTATACATAAAATTACTATACTTGATAAACTAGTTAAACTTTTCTGATATTCTTTATCTATCATTGATGTAAGAATTACACCAGAAATATTTTCATTTTCTTTTAATTTACTTATTAAATCATCATAATCTTCATCATCTAATTCATTAGTATTAGAGAAAAATTGATTATATTTTAACTCTTCATCATATACTTTTTCATATAGCTCAGGTGTCATATAAATAAAGTTATATAAATAATTTTCAGTTATTCCAATTACTTTTACTTCATTTGATTTTGTATCGTCACCTATATAAACCTTATCTCCTACTTTTATACCTAAAGACTTTGCAATTTTTTCAGTTATTATAATTCCTTTGTTTGTTAAATTAATTTTTTCTTTATTTATTCTTTCCCTAATATCGATATATTTTTTTATTTCATTCTTATCTATAACAACATAATATAAATCTTTTGATTTATCATTAAAATATATAGTAGTTGATTGTTGCCTTACTGGTGTAACTTCATTTATATCATCTAATTCCTGTATATATTTTAAAGTATTTTGAACTTTACTTTTTGGAAGTTCATTTTTTAAATTTATTTCCATATCATATGTTTTAATTTCAGAGAATTGTCTTATAGCAATACTATCTATAGATGATTTTAAAGCAAAACCTGTATAAATCAATGCTGTGCATCCTGCTATTCCAACTATTGCCATAATAAGTCTTCTTTTATATCTAAATATATTCCTAAAACTACTTTTATAAAAGAAATTAAAATGTTTCCACAAGAAATTAACTTTTTCTAAATATATTTGTTTTCCTTCTTTTATTGATTTAGGTCTCATAAGTTCAGATGCTTTTTCTCTTAATGACCTAACAACAATAAATATTGTAACTCCAATAATACAAACAGCCGAAATTACTATAACTAAAATTAAATATGTAATATTAGTTTTCTTTACTAAGTCTGGTAATGCATATAAACTTCCATATGATGAATATAATATTTGTAAAACAAGAGTATTACCTAAAACAATTCCTATAGTAGTTCCTATACATGTAGTTAATATTGCATAAATTACAAATTTCATTGCTATTGTAAAATTACCATATCCAATTGCTTTTAATATTCCTATATTTTCTCTTTCTTCTTCTATCGTTCTACTAACAGTGGTAATAGTTACTAATGAAGCCACAATAAAAAACATTAAAGGGAATACCTTTCCCATCATACCAATCTTAACAAGATCATTTTTTAATGATACAAAACTTTCATTTTTAGTTAGAACATTTTGATATAAATCAACAGAAAAATTTTCTAAATTATATTTGGCAGTATCGAGTTTTTCCTCGTTTGCAATAATCTCATTTTGATATGTTTCTTTTTTTGATTCAAAATCATTTCTTTGTTTTTCTATTTCAGATTTTGATTTTTGGATATTATTGATCATATTATTTATTGTATCTATTGAAATTGATTGAATATTATTAGGATTTAAAATATTATTCACTTGATATTGTAATTTTACTTCATTCCATATTTCTTCTTGTTCTTTTATATTCTTTTCCGCACTTTCAATCTGATTTTTAGTATTAGCAAAATTATTTCTTGATTCAATAAGTTTATTTTCTGCATTAATAATTTCTTTATTCAAATCTATGTATAGAGAATTACATCTTTCCTGTAAATTAGGAGTTAATTTATCTAATACAGCTGTACCAATTTCTTCAGTTTTTATTTTATACTCTTCTTCATCATCAAAGTAATTATAATTTTCTCCAATATTTGTTTTCAAATAAATTGAAGTATAAATATTTGATTTAAATACATCTTTTTTTACCATCAAAAGAGCTTTTAGTTCACCTGTTCCTAGTTCAGTAGTACCATAGTATTGAGATAAATAAATCGGATTTCTACCTATACCTACTACTTGAAACTCAGTAACATTAAGAACATCATCTATTTTCTCATCTGTCCCAGATTTTACTTTTATAGTATCTCCTATATTATATCCATACATTGTATGCATTCTAGTATCTATTACACATTCCGACATATTTTCTGGAAATCTTCCATCTGTTAAATCTAGTTTATTCATATTTTCTTCAAAAATAGAATTTATTCTAGTAGATATGATTGTTTCTCCTGACTGAATTAATACATCTTTTATATAACTCCCCTCAGCACTTAAAACATCTGGAAAGACTTTAACAATTTGAACATCTCTTTTTTCAAATCCTATTGTTGAAATTAATTCCAAATCATATATATCATTAGTCTTAAGATAGTTAAGGGCAGTATAATTCATATTTGGAGCAATAACGTTCATTCCAACAAAAAATGCCACTCCTAAAGCTAAAATTAATATTATTGATATATATTGAAATATATTAGATTTTAACTTTCTAACACAATCTTTAAAATAAGCTGTTTTCATCTTAAAACCATCCTATGTATATTTTGCCAATTTTACAATTTGAAGTTATAATATCATCTTTATATTATGTTGTCAATTAAATATTATTAAAACTGGCGCTCATTGAGCGCCAGAAAAATAAACATTTCAATTTTTATAATGTTAAAAATTTTATTTATCTTTATTTTTTTTATAAATAGTTATATCTCCAAAAAGTTCCTCTTGACTAGTAAACACTTTGTCTCTTCTACTAAGTTCTAATACTCCTGAAAAAGCAGTAACCACTTCTTCTTTTGGCTTTTTTTTCAATGAAAAAACTTTACCAAATACAAACTTTTTATTTTTTATAAGTATTCTAAAAATATCTTTTACCTTATCTGTTACTGTAAACTTATCATGTATAGCTATTTTTTCTATATTTTTAGCATTTATATTTATTTTTTCTTCCTGAATTTTAAGTAAGTTTTTATATTTGTCTGATATAACATTTTTAGAAAATACTTTTTCTATTTGTACATTAGGAACTTCTATTTTTTCTTCATTCTTAAATATTCTGTTTGAAAAAATTTGAATTTGTGTTTTAAAAAATTTACTTATTTCTTTATATTTTTTATATTCTACAATTCTTCTAATTAACTCTTCTTCTGAAAGCTCTGCCTCATCTTCAGTCTCTTTTGGGAGCAATCCCTTAGATTTTATTAAAAGTAAGGTAGAAGCCATTATTAAAAATTCACTAGTCACTTCTAAATCTTCTTGTTCTTTTATATAATCTATATATTGATTAGCAATCTCATCTATATTAACTTTATATATATCCATTTTATTTTTATCAATTAAATAGCATAATAAATCCAATGGTCCCTCAAAATTATCCAACTGTAAAGCATATTTTTTTGACTCTAGTGTTATAATTTTATTATTCATTTAGCTTCCTTCCTTTTTATTATCCTATTTTTCTTCTAACATTTGGGTAATAGATTCAACTGCATAACCTTTTTTATACAAAAAACCTTTTACTTCATTTTCTTCCATAGTATTTATTTTTTTGTTATAAATTTTTCTTGCTGATTTTACTTCATAACAAAATAGACTTTCATAATTTTCATTAAAAAAATCCTCTATTAAATTATTATCTATTCCTTTTTGGAGTAATTTATATTTCATTTCTTTCATAGATAAGTCTTTTAGAGCCATAAATTCATTCACACTTCTAATAATATAATCTTTGTCATCAATATATTTTTGCTCTTTAAGAAATTCTATCATATCTTCCAACATATAACTATCTATATCTTTAAATTTAGCTCTAATTTCTTTTTCTGTTCTTTTTTTATAAATAACATATTTTAATACTTTTTGTTTAAAATCATCGAATTCTTCTACTGTATACATTATGTCTCATCCTCATCTAATTCTTCTGTTTCTTCATTAAGATTTTTGGTTTCATCCTCTGCTAATGCATTTTCAAAAGCTTGATTAAAATTATCCCTGATTTTCTTTTCAATTTCATCCATCATCTTTGGATTAGATTCTAATAATTTTTTAATATTTTCTCTACCTTGACCAATTCTCTCTCCATTATAGCTAAACCAAGAACCACTTTTTACTATTATATCTAAATCAACAGCTAAATCTAATATATTTCCTGATTTTGAAATTCCTTTTCCATATATTATATCAAACTCTGCCTCTCTAAATGGAGGAGCCACCTTATTTTTTACAATTTTAACTCTTGTTCTACTTCCAACAACTGCTCCATCTTGTTTTATATTCTCTACCCTTCTAATATCTAGTCTAACTGATGAGAAGAATTTTAGCGCTCTTCCTCCAGGAGTCGTTTCTGGATTTCCAAACATAATCCCAACTTTTTCTCTTAATTGATTTATAAATAATATTATACAATTTGTTTTATTTATTGCTCCAGCAAGTTTTCTTAAACCTTGTGACATTAATCTAGCTTGAAGACCAACATGAGCATCTCCCATATCTCCATCAATTTCTGCTTTTGGAACTAATGCAGCAACTGAATCTACTACAATTATATCTATCGCTCCACTTCTAACTAAAGCTTCAGCAATTTCTAGAGCTTGTTCTCCTGTATCTGGCTGAGATACTATTAAATTATCAATATCTACACCTAGGTTTTTAGCATATACTGGGTCTAATGCATGTTCTGCATCAATAAATGCTGCTTCTCCTCCTGCTTTTTGTGCCTCAGCTATCGCATGAAGAGCTAAAGTTGTTTTACCAGAAGATTCTGGTCCAAACACTTCTATTATCCTTCCTTTTGGTATTCCTCCAATTCCTAATGCTATATCTAATGTAAGTGCTCCAGTAGATATAGACTCTACATTCATTGATTTACAATCCCCTAATTTCATTACAGAACCTTTTCCAAATTGTTTTTCTATTTGGTTCATTGCAACCTCTAAAGCTTTTCTTTTTTCTGAATTATCTTCCATTTTTTCCTCCTATTATAGTTCATATGTTCTAAGAACTTTTGTTTGTTTATATTATATCTTTAATTTTTGATTTGTCAATACCTAATTTAGAATTTTATTGACGATACCATTTCTCTATATTTTGATATATATTGAAAACATTTGGCTTAAGATTACCAACCAAACTTTGATTGTATACTATATAATCTGTTTCTCTATATAATCCAAAATATGGAGATTCTTCAATATAGATTTCAAAAATTCTTTTGTATTTTTCAATCAAAGTATTTTCATCAGTAGTATTTGAAACTTCTACTAATAAATTGTTCATTTCTTCATTTGAATAATTTGCTAAATTATTTTCTCCAAAAAATGTTTCTACATTTGGACTTAAACCGCACTCCAAACCAGCTATTATTACATCATAATCTTTTTTATTTAATATCTCATTATATTTTTCTTCACTAACTTCTTTAATAGTTACAGGTACTCCAAAATTAGCATATTGCCCTACAATATTATCTGCAACTGATTTTCTCTGTTCATTATTACTATTAACTATTATTGTAAATTCTAATTTTTGATTTTTTCCATCTATGTTCTTTATCCACTCATTATTCTGATATTTCCATCCATCATTTTCCAATATTTGTTTTGCTTCATCTAAATTAGTAGCTACATTTAAAATATCTGAATATAAAAAACTTCCCATATCTAAACTAAAATTAGATGGTATATATCCTTGCCCTAATGAAGTAGCGACTAATGAATTTTTGTCTATTACTAAACTAAGGGCCTTTCTAACATTAGCATCAGAAAAAATAGCATTTTGATTATTAAAACTTATAAAATCATAATGTCTAGTCTTGTATTCAACTTTTGTATGGCCTAATGTTCCAATATAATTATCTATGTCTGTTGTAGAAACATTAATAACATCTATATCACCATTTTTAAATGCATCATACACCTCACCAATATTAGCATATAAATTTACATACACTTCCTTTACCATCGGAATCTTATCTTTATCCCAATAATTTTCATTTCTAACTAACTTTATTACATTATTATCTATTGATTCAATTGAAAATTTGCCTGTTCCAACTGCCATTGGTGTTTTGGATGATAATGTAAAATCTTCATTTTCAAAATATTTCTCGCTCATAATTGGAAATGTTAAATAATACTCAAAAAAAGGAATTTTTTTATCTATAGAAATTGAAATTGTATAATCATCTATAACGTTTAAAGCAGATACTGAAGCTATATTCGAATAATATTTTGATTTTCCTCCTAGATTAAATATAATTGTATCCATAGTATACTTTACATCTTTTGCTGTAAATTTTGTTCCATCTTGAAAATATACTTCATCCCTTAATTTTATTATATAAGTATTATCATCTTTTTTAGCAATTTCTTTTGCTAAACAATATTGAAGTTTTAAATTAGAATCTAAAGTAACTAAAGGTTCATATATAATTTTTGAAATTTCTTGAATATTTTTATTATTACTTACAAGAGGATTCATTGTATCATATTCTGCTATAGCTAATCTCAAATCCGTTTGTATAATAGTTGATTTAGATGTTTGATCTACTATTTCATTTGAATTTTCATCATTTGATTTAAAAAATTTAATACATGTTATTATTATTAAAATAATAACAAAAATTACAAATATATATTTAACAATACTGTTTTTCATTACATCACCTTTCCGATGATATAATATATTATTTTTAATTAACTTTCAAGAGAAAAAATAAATTTATTAAAAACAAATATTAACAAAAAAAATAATCGGAATATTTCCGATTACTTTTTATTTTCTTGATTCTATAATAAGTTTTATACCTGTTCTATCTTCACCTTCAACTTGAACTTCTGCAAATGCAGGTATACAAACTAAATCGACTCCTGATGGTGCAACAAAACCTCTTGCAATCGCAACAGCTTTTATTGCCTGATTTAAAGCTCCAGCTCCTATTGCTTGCATTTCTGCTCTTGTAGTTTCTTTTACCAATCCTGCAATTGCTCCTGCTACAGAATTTGGGTTTGATTTTGATGAAATTTTTAAAACTTCCATTTCTTTTCCTCCTATTATTTTTTTATCTTGTGTTTCAATGAAACAATTCTACTACTAAAATATATGCAATGTCCAGTTAATTTAGGCATTTTATTTGACTTTCGTATTTCATATTTTGACATTATTTTAATTTTATTTGTCGAATTTTTTACAATAAAAAAATAATTTGTAAAAAAATTTAATATATCTTCTTTTTTCGATTTATTTAATTAAGAACAAATAAAAACACAAAAAATTTTTATAATTTATTTTTTTCTCGCTGTAGAAAATTTTCTATTATGATAACTTCTGTACATATTTGCTCATATAGTTCTTATATATTATTTTCTTAATATATAAAAACAGAAGATTTTATAAAAAATCTTCTGTTTTTATAGTCAGAGCCTTATTTACCTTTCAGAATTACATTCTCTAAAATTATTTGAATATAATCAGACCTATTCTCCTCCTTACCTATAAATAGAATGTTAAAGCCGTCAAATAAAAATCCATCTTTTGAAAGAATAACACATCCTTTTTGATTCTTATATTTTTTATAGAAAGCTCTTAACCGTTTGTATTTTGTTCCTAATGGTTCATTAATGTAAACCGGTGTAATAATAACATGCCTTCTTTCATTTGGTTTCGCAATCCATTCTTCTGGAATTGAAGGAATTGTGCCATATCTACGTTCTTCTTGTTTCACTTTCAGATTTTTAAAAAACAGTTTCTTTTCTTCTTTACTTTTTAATGACAAGAATTCATAAAACTCTTCTTCCATCATATTAGTCTTTAAACTATTACAACTCTTGCATGTTGGATAAAGATTATTAGTAATAGTAGGCCCTCCAAAATCTTGTGGAATTCTATGATCTATCGAATTTGCTACATTTTCTCCACAATAGATACATTTATTCCCATAAATTCTGTATGTTAATTCATACATAACTTTTTTAAATGCCGTAAACCGATATAGATAAAGTTTATTGTCCTTAACCTCAGCTTCAAGAACTCCATCTTTATCATAACATTTAAATTTTTGTGGAAGCAAAATATTCATTTTATCACCTCAATAATGTAATTATATAGTTTATTGCTTACATTTGAATTCTATAACACTTTTGCCTATTTGTCAATTTTAAATTTTCTTTTATCTTAAAACTCTTAACCATCTACCAAATAAATTATAAAATGTATTAGCTAAATTCTGTTTTTCTATATTTTCCTGTGCTACTAAATTTACTTCCGAAATTATTTCCGAATCTAATTTTATTTGAACTTTCCCTAATATCTGTCCTTCATGAATAGGAACTGATATATTTTCTTCTAAAGAAACTTCTTGCACTATATCTTTTGATTTACCTTTTGAAATAACTGCTCCAATATCATTTTCTAATACTAAATTAGTATTTGATTTAGTTGCTTTCTCTAATTCAATAGATTGAATAATGTCTCCTTTTTTTCCTAAATTTACACATTCGTAATTACTGAACCCATAATCCAATAGTTGCTTTGCTTCGCCAAACCTCAATTTAGTAGTAGGAGCTCTCAAAATAACTGCAATTAATTTTAAATTATTTCTCGTTGCGGAAGCAGATAAATTATATAATGCCAAACTAGTTGAACCAGTTTTCAAACCAGTACACCCTTCATATGTCCTAACTAACTTATTAGTATTTGTAAGCTCTGATTTTCCATCCCTTAACGAATCTGTCCATATTTTCGTAAATTTTATAATATCAGGGTGTTTTTCTAAAAGTTCTCTAGACATAATTGAAATATCATAACTTGATGTAACATGACCATCTTCATCTATACCATGACAATTTTTAAATACAGTATCATTCATTCCAAGTTCTTTTGCTCTTTCATTCATTTTCTGAACAAAAGCTTCTTCACTTCCAGCTAAATTTTCTGCAAATGCCACTACAACGTCGTTGGCCGAAACAACACATACAGCTTTAAGTGCATCTTCTACAGAAAGTTGCTCACCTGGTTCAAACCAAATTTGAGATCCTCCCATAGACGACGCCTTATCAGAACAAGTTATCATATCTGTATATGACAATTTGCCAGAATCTATTGCTTCCATAATAAGTAAAATACTCATTATTTTAGTAACACTAGCAGGTCTTAATTTTGCATGAGAATTTTTTTCATATAATACTTTACCTGTACTCTGTTCAATTAAAATTGCACTCTCAGACTCCAGTTTCATAAAATCGCCATCAGCTGAAACTTCTTTCGTAGCAGAATTATCTGACCAAACATATTGAGTTTCAGTACAAAATATAATATTTGAAAATATCATTAAAAATAAAATAAATAAAATCTCTATTTTCCTAAGCATATTTACCTCCATTTTTAACAATATATTCACATATATATATAATAATACCTTAAAATTGCTCATTAATGAGTAATTTTAAGGTATTATTCATTTCAATAAATAATTTTCTAGTTCTAATAAAGAATCCATTGAATCAAAATATTCTTGTAAAAATTTTTTTAAATATGATATTTTTTTAGAAACTGGTTGATTCATATATATGTCTGTCGCAAAACAAATCCCCAATCCTCCATCAAAAATTTTTAAAATATTTCGTTTTACACTTGGTATAGATTTAGTATGTATTGCATTCTTTAATGTTTCATATTCTTTTTTTGCATTTTCGTGCTTTGTATATAATTCTTCTATAAATTCATTAAAATTATATAATTTATATTTATTCATTTTATAAATCCTTGCAGAATTTTCTAGGCCATATATTGTTTGAAGATTAAACACTTCTAGCATTTTGTTAAATTCTTCTGATGAAAAATAAAAAATATGTCCTTGAGCTTTATTAAAAACCCTTAAAGTATCTAAATATCCAAGAATAATATTATTTTTAATCTTTTCATGATTAAATTCGAAAATTCCACCCAAATCTTCTTTTGGAGAAATTACTTTTAAATACACATCTTTTTTAACCATTTTTTTACCAAAGCCTATTCCTGAAATATTTGCAACAATTATATTTTTATATCCTTCTTCTAATAACATATTTATTGGAATATTATCGTAAAGTCCACCATCCATAAACTCTTTATCACCAATTTTTTGTGCTTTAAAAATTGGAAAACACGAACTTGCCAATAGATAATTAACCATTTCTTCTTTTGGAATATCTCTTTTGAATATTTTCATTGGTTCTTTATTTTTCGGAGAATATGTTATAAGTCCAAAATCTATATTAGAGTTATAAATCTTATCTATATCTATATATTTATTTATAGTTTCTTTTAGTGGAGTATTAGCAATACCTTTATTTTCAATAAAATCAATTGCCAAACTTCTTATATTTCTTATATTAAATAAATCTTTATTTTCGTCAAAATTACCATTTAATTCCATTATGTCTTTTAATTCAATGTTTTCATATAATTTTTCCATTAAATTTATATCATTTTGAAGCATCAAAGCTCCGTTTATTGAACCAATTGATGCACCTGCAATGGCTTTTACATTTATTTTTAACTCTTTTAAAGCTTTCCAAACTCCAACTTGATAAGCTCCTCTAGTTCCACCGCCTTCTAGCACCAATGCATATTCTCTATTATCTTTCATATATAACTCCTAATATATTATTTTTTAATAGATTTTTATTTTTTTACTATTTTATTAATAAAATTAAAAAATTTCTTTAATATTTTCTTAAAAATATTTTCTTTTAAAATTAAACTAGTTTCATCAACTTGCTCTTGTTCATTATTCAATTCTATTTTTTCACTGTGTAATTCTATATTTTCATTATTTAATACTTTTTTCTCATTATTGTTTGAAATTGCATTTACTTTTTCTAAATATCTTTTTTTATCATTTATCATTACATAATAATCTATTTTTAATTTTTCCTCATTACTTGCAAAATAATTTTTGTATAAACTTAATATAATAGCCTTTGCTTCTTTTGAAATATTCTGTCCCATTAAATCTTTTGAATAATCAATTTCGTATTTATATTCTGGATCTGATTTTTTTCTAATATATTCAATTTGTTCTTTTGGAATTTTATTTAACTCCTCTATAGAAAGAAAATTATCAAATAAAGTCAAAACTTCACTACATGCATTTGCATAGTTATTGGCCATTTAACTTCTACCTCCTTCTATAGTTTCTTTTTCCTTTTCTTTATATCCCAAAAACTTTGTAGCATTTCTTATATCAGTTTCACTTGGGACATTATCACCACTTAAAGCTAATTTTGCAAAAGCTTTCATTTTTTTATTTTTTATAATTCTATCATTGTTTTTTTCTGCAATACTACTAATTAAAGATTCTTTTACAGATTCTGACATTTCTGCATTTTTAATTATAGAAATATTTTCATAAGCCACTTCTGCTTCTTTAGAATCAAATTTTGGAGTTAATTTACTTTTTTTAATAATTTCATCAGATTCTCTAATACTTTTATCCATTATATCTAAATATTCTATTTCTTTTTCTCTTATTTCTTCTGTATTAAGGGGCTCTCCGTTTAAAACAACTCTACATACTGCATTTTTAATATCATCTTCTAAATCATCTAATCTATCTTCATTATTTTCATTTGCTCTTCTTGAATAGCCATAATAGTATCCGTAAAGCTGTATTCATAACTCTAGTTAAATAATCTTTTCTATCACTTTCAGGAATTTCTTCTATTTCATCTTTTAACAAATCACATAATTTTTGATAATCTACTTCTCTAGCTTTACCAGACTCATATTTTTCTTTATAAACCACCTTCTTTTCCTGATATTCAATTCCTTCAAGAAAAATGTAATTATTGTTAGATTTTGGTTGATATTCAACTCCTTCAAGAAAAATATAATTATTGTCAAATTTTCTATTATCATCAGATTGAACTATACATTCATCAAAATGAGTTATTTGGAAATATCTAACATTTCTATTAATTTCATCATTTCTTTCCATTCTTTTAATATCAACATTATATTTGTCTACTTTTTTTTGATCATCTTCATTTTGTATAAAAAACCCTATTGCACCATTCTTTAAAGAACGTTTATGCTTATTTATTCTTTCAGTAAATTGTAGAGCCCTTTTTATCCATTTCTCACTTGGCTCATCTTTAGAAGAATCTTTATCTTTTATAATATCAATAATTTCAGGGAAATCATCAAGATTTGCACCATAAACTGATTTTAAAATTTCTGATAGAGAAAAATATAATATCGAATCTCTATAATTTTCAGGTAAATTTTGCATTATTTTTTCTATATCATCTCTAACTTTTCTGAAATTTAAAATGGCAGTATTCTTTTTACCAAAATATATATCACTACTACTGCTACACCACATAAGAACATTTGGAAGAGCAAGTGATTTATCATCATTTAATTCTATACTATATTTTTTTGGATCATCTAAAAATTCTTTTATTGCTTCTGAAACAACAAAACTCTCCATTAATCTAGAATATCCATCCATAACAATTACTGGCCTATTATCTACTTCTACTTTACTAAAATCTGGATTACAAATAATTGAATGTTGATTTTTTGAAATATAATTTCTTTCTATTTTATAGCACTTTTTTCTTTCTTGATTTTCTACAGTATTAAGGAGCTTCTCTGTTCTCCAATATCTTTCTATACCACCTACATTTATAACATCTTGTTTTTTTTCATCAATATGTATTAAACTTGTTCTATTATCTCTTTTTTGTACAAATAAATCATTTGAAATTTTAAAAATATGAGTTTCAACAACTCCTTTAATATCATCATTATTCATTTGAGAAAATTTTGAAATTAAACTAGAATATTTATTGATTATATTACGTACAAATTCTTCATTAATATTATCCGGTAAATTTAATGCTATGCCAATATCAATAGCGGATTTTTTAGTTTTTTCATCAAAATTAAATTTTTCTATAATAAGAGACATATCCATTAAAAAAGAGGTCAAATCAAATTTACCATTAATACTATAACCTGATGATTTTTCTTTTCTATTTGTTATTATTGAATTAAATAAATTCATTTCATTTAAATTATTTGTTATATTTCTTAATTTTGAAACATCTATATGACTATATGTTACATTCCTACTAGGAATAATCCAACTATCCACATTTTGATTTTCAATCTTATCTATAGAAAGTTCTTGAAAAATTGCATTAATAGCATTATTCATAATTTTATTTTGAAAATCCAGAAATTCTTGACTTCCAAAATCTAAACCAAAACAATTTTTTTTACCCCTAAAAAAATTAAAAATCTTTTCATCAATATTTTCAATATCTTTTATTATTCTTTCTGGATTTACTTTTCCATTTTCTATATATTCTAAATTATGTGCTTTTTTTCTAAAATAATTTACTGTTATATTATTAATATATTTTCTTATTTCAGGATATACATTTTTTTCCAAATCATTTTTTTTGTCAGTATACTCTTTTTCTTCTTCAGGAGTTTTATTACTTTTAAGAGATTTGTCTGAATGCAAGAATATATGAGTTTGGTCTAATAATTTATTAAAATCTAGAAATAAATCTTTATTTGGCTTTCCATCTTCTGACAAATATGTAGAAAATCCCTCATCAGATTTTTCAGTTCTTCCTTTTAAAAAAGATTTTATTAAAAAGTCTCCCATTATATTATGTAAAATTTCTACAAAATCAACATTTGTCACATAAGAATAAGCTACATTAACATTACCTGTTTTTATTTTTTCTAATTCTCTATTTAAATATTCTGTAAGCCCTTCATTTAGGAATGTACCATATCTTTGGTTAATCAAATTTAAAAAATTTATTTCATCTGATTTTGAAAAAGAAAAATCTGTAATAAAATGTATAGTTTCATGGCGATTAACGTTTTCATCAATATATTCTGGGTGAAGTTTAATTTTATTTGTTCCAGACGTATAAAATCCAGCCGCATTAGGATGATCTATTTTATCTTGTTCTGAAAAAACCTCCACAACTAATTGTTTTAATCTATCAGATAAATAGTTTTTATCAATCCATCTTAAAAAATTTTTTTCTCCTAATCCCTCATAAATTCCATTTAATGTTTCAAAAACTAAATTATTAAATTCTGGATTAATTTTTTGATTTTCTTTTACAGCATTAGAAAAAGTATCATCATACTTTGAATTAGCCATTTTTTCTCCTTTGTATCTTAATTAAATTCATTAGTTTTATCTTAATTCATAATTTATGTATTCATAATCTAAATCGTTTTCTTCTTCTTTTTTTCCTTTTTCTCTATATACTTCTATCCATTTATTTTCATCAATTTTTGGGAAAAATGCATCTCCATCAAAAACCTTATTAATTCTTGTAATATACATTTTTTTGGCTTTAGGCATAAGTAAATTATAAATTAAAGCACCACCTATTACAAAACATTCCTCATCACTATCTATATATTTCTGAATATCTAAAATAGAATGTACAATTACAACATTAGGATTGTTTACTGTATAATCTGGATTATTAGTAAAAATAACATGTTTTCTATTTGGTAAAACTCTCCCCAATGATTCAAATGTTTTTCTTCCCATAATTATTGTATGATTTGTAGTTAATTCTTTAAATCTTTTTAAGTCATCTGGTATATGCCAAAGTAATTTATTATCTTTTCCTATTGCATTGTTTTGTGCCACAGCAACAATAATACTCAACATTTCTTTAAACCTCCTACTCTGCTACTGGTATCTTTCCTAGCTTAACTGATTTATTATATTCATATCCCTCTATCTCAAAATCATCTACTCTAAAATCATAGAAATTTTTTGTATTATTTTTTATTACTAATTTTGGTGAGCAGTCCATACTTTCAGCTTCTAACAATTTTTTTACTAAAGGAATATGTCTATCATAAATATGACAGTCTCCAATATTATGTGTTAGTGTTCCAACTTTTAATCCTGATACTTGTGCAAACATACATTGTAAAGCTGCATATTGCATTACATTCCATCCATTTGCTGCAAGCATATCTTGAGAACGTTGATTTAAAATTAGATGTAATTTTCCTTCTTTAACTAACCATTGTGTACCATATACGCATGGTTCTAATGCCATATCTTTTAATTCTGAATGATTAAAAATATTAGTCATTATTCTTCTACTTGACGAATCATTTTTTAGTAAATATAAAACAAAATCAACTTGATCCATCTCTTTAATATTATCTTTTGTTTTAAAATTATATTTTTTTCCCATTTGATAACCATATGCTTTTCCAATAGAGCCATTTTCATCAGCCCATTGATCCCATATGTGTGAATTCAAATCTTTTATATTATTAGATTTTTTTTGCCATATCCATAATACTTCATCTATGGATCTTAAAACTGTTTTAGAATTATTTCTAAGAGTAATCATAGGAAATTCTTTTCCCACATCGTATTTATTACATACTCCCAAAATTGAAAAATAGTTTGCTTCTGAACCGTCTTCCCATCTTGTTCTAACATTTGTTCCCTCTGATGAATATCCATGTTCAATTATTTCTTTACATGTTTCAATAAAATTTTTATCAGCTTGTGTCATTTTTTTTAATCCTTTCTTTATTACATTAAATATATTGATATCATATTATCATATCCAAACTTTTTTGATGCATCAACTATTCCATCTTTTATTTCTTCTCTTGAAAAATCATTATTCTCTAAAAATTCATCTGTTTTCGAATTTAAATAATCATAAAAGAGTACAGCTAATTTAAAATCATCTAAATTAGCTGTTCTAATAATTTCAAATAAATAGTTTTCTGCTTCATTTATTTTTCCATCATCAACTAAATTTTTTAGTTTTTCATAATCATTACTTGATTTTTCAAAATTAGAGAAACTTTCCGAAACTTCTTGTTTATCAGTTAAACCTAAAATTGTTTCTTTTAAAGCAACGATAAGTTCATCTATCAATTTCATTATATAATCTTGTTTTATACTCATTTTTTAACTCCTATAAATTAAAGTTTTCCATTTCTTACACTCTCCATAGAAGAAACAATATCATTTATATCGAATTCTCGATTATTTCCTCCTACCATAAAAAACTCATATGGATAAAACTCTTTTTTTTGTATTTTACTAGATTTATTTTTGTTTTGCAATCTTTTTTTGTCATTTTGTACAACATCTTTTACATATCCTCTGCAAAGAACGTTTACTAAGCCTAAACTACTATATTGATTAATTTTTGAAACATCAACACCAATTTCTTCAAAGATTGTTATATCAGAGTTTTCAATAAATTTTATCAAACTTTCTTTTCCTATTTCTAGTCCTTTATGGTTTATTGTTTCCTTTATAATTCTTTTTAAATAATCTTGAATCTCTTCTTCATCTAGATTATTAATATCTTTTACATATCTATCTACTATTAATTCTAAAATATTAGATTTTGATATATTTAAATCATTTTGATATTCAAAAAGAAACCCTTTTTTATCACCATATAAATACAAATACATTAAACTTTGAATAATCCATTCCTCAATAGAAGATATTTCCAACAGTTTATTTTTTTTAAATTCCTCATAACTAGCTAATATGGCATTATCTAAACAATTTTTATTATTCATTTTACTCTTTAATTATCTCCTTACGTTCTTTCATATGTTTTTTTATGTTTTTTTATATTTTCTTGTACAAACATTCTTCTAGATTTGGCTATATATTCTTCTTTTTCTTTGGGTGGTGCAATAAAAAGTTTATATGCTATTTGAAGATATATCTCTGTTTCTTCTAGCAACTTTTGCTGATAAAGTGGTTTGTCAACTTTTAAATTAACAACATAATCATCTGATTTGTTATCTAAAAAGAAACGTTTAAATTTATCAGAAATTTTATTAGAAAAATTTTGATCCATGTTATTAAGTATAAAATTCATTTCACTACATGCCTTACTAAAATTTTTCATAATTCGTCCTCCATTTTATATTTGCTTTTTATTATATCATAGTATTTTAATACATCAACAAATGTAACAAAGATGTATTTTATTTGTAATATTATAGTCTCAAATCAAAAATTTATACTCGCAATCCCTCAAGACTTTACAAAATTGCAAAAAAATGATATAATAAATTAGTTGAATGTTTCAACTTTAAATCGTTTTAGCAGAAGGCCATAACATAAAGGAGGAACCCAAAATGATGAGTCAGGTCTTTCAAGCTCGGTTTTTAACCGAAAAATGTGCTGAAAAATTCACAAGATTTATGTACCAGTTCGAATCTAATCAGAACTCAGCACCACTTAATATTCAAAAAGTGGTATGTAACAAAGGAATAGTTAAAGTTACTTTAAAAGAACCTGTTCCTTTAGTTTACATGAGTGAATTAAATAAGCTCGGAGAAAAAGCAGGCGGACTTCTGATCTGTGAATTTTAACGGTTTTCCCTCTAAAGGATACTCCTTTAGAGGGCTTTTCTATTTAAATATTGATTTTTTTGTACTATAAAGATATAATTATTTTATTTAATCTTTGTTATTATTATATATTTAAGGAGTTTATTTTTATATGAAAAAACCTGAACTACTTGCTCCTGTTGGAGATTTTGAATGTTTAAAATCAGCTGTCCAAAACGGTGCTGACAGTATTTATCTTGGTGCTAATTCTTTTAATGCAAGAAATAGAGCATCTAATTTTGATTTAGAGAATTTAAAAAAAGCAATTATATATGCAAAACTAAGAAATGTTAAAGTTCATTTAACATTAAATATTCTAATAAAAAATAATGAATTTAAAGATGCTGTAGACCTTGCACTAGATGCATATAATTTAGGTGTTGATGCTATAATTATTCAAGATTTAGGACTAGCTAAGTACTTAATAAAAAATTATCCTAATATTCCTATTCATGCAAGTACACAACTTACAGTTCATAATTTAGAAGGAGTTAAACAATTAGAAAAACTAGGATTCTCTAGAGTAGTCTTAGCTCGTGAATTATCTATTTCTGAAATAAAAAACATTTGTCAAAATTCTAATATTGAAATAGAAACTTTTATACATGGAGCATTATGTATTTCTTATTCAGGTCAATGTCTATTTTCAAGTATTGTTGGAAATCGTTCACGGAAATCGTGGTCTTTGTGCACAACCATGTAGATTACCTTATGATTTATATGAAGAATCTGAAAATAAAATTATTGACAAAGGTTATTTACTTAGTCCTAGAGATTTAAATGGTACCATGTATCTTTCTAAACTTATAAAAGCTGGTGTCAGCTCATTTAAAATTGAAGGTAGACTAAAAAATCCTGAATATGTTGCAGAAGTAACAAGATATTATAGGAAATACATAGATTTAGCATATGAAAATATATCTTTAGATGATAATCAAATAAATTCTATTATACACTCAGAATTAAACAAAAATAACAAAACTACTAATATTACTGATACAGAAGAAATAACTCAGGTCTTTAATAGAGGTGGATTTTCTAGTGGGCATCTTGATAATCGAGAAAATATAAATTTAATTTTTAAAAACAAACCTAGTAATATGGGAATTTTCATTGGTAAAATAAAAAACATAAACTTTAATAAAGGGCATATTTTTTTAAATTTAAAACATGATATTTCTATTGGTGATAGAATTTCAATAAATGATAATACTTACACAATTTCTGAACTTATAAATAACGGGAAAAATATAAAAGAAGCTTCTTCAGATATGTTTGTAGAGCTTGGTAGAATGCGTGGAAATTTAAAAATAAATGATTCTGTTTATAAAATTCAAAATAAAAAATTATCAGAAGAACTTTCCAAATCATATTGCTTAGATAAAGAAATCAAAAAAATACCACTAACAGCCACTATAAATATTTTAGAAAATAAATTTATAAGTATTGAAATTTCAGGAAATAAAAATACAATTTACGAAAACATAACTCTTTCGCTTAATTCTGCAGAAAAACCTCAGAAAGCAATAAATCACCCTATTACAAAAGAACGTATAAAAGAACAGTTTTCAAAAACCGGAAATACAGAATTTCAATTTTCTAATATAATTATAAATTTAGACGATAATTTATTTATTCCTAAAATCAGTATTTTGAATGATTTAAGAAGGAAAGCTTTAAGTGAACTAGAAAATATGGCAATTCAAAAATTTACTAGAACATTAAAAAAAGAAAATATTTCTATTCCAAAATATTCATCTAATACATCTAGTCCAAAGATAAGTATTCTATTAAATAAAATAAATATAAATAACAATTACTTAAATATTAAAAACATTGATAAATTATATATACCTCTTCATTTTTTTATACAAAAAGAATATGATAAAATAATTAAACAGCTATGCAATAATTATGATACTTATATTTATATGCCCATAATTCTTAGAGACAACAAAAATTTTAATCTATTAAATATACAAAACAATTTTAAAATTAAAGGTGCAGTAATTTCTAATATTTCACAAATAAAATATTTTGATTGTTTAGAACTGATAGGAAATTATACACTAAATACATTTAATAAATTTACAATAGAAGAAATTAAAGAATTAGGAATAAAAACTTTTACCATTTCTCCAGAACTCACTAAGTCAGAAGTTATCAGTTTATTACAGACCACTACCATTCCTTCAGAATTAATTGTTTATGGTAAATTACCTCTTATGACTAACAATTATTGCTATTTAGGGAAATCTAATATGTGTTATAAAGATTGTAAAAAATTATGCGATAACAATAAAAATTATTATTTAAAAGACCGTTTAGGCTATACATTTAGAATATTACCAAATAAAATATATAATTTAAGCACTATTTATAATAGTAAAATTACTTCAATTAACTATGATGAGATACCTGTAAATAATATTAGAATTGATATATTAGATGAAAATATTAATGATATAAATAATATCATTAGTACAGTAAAAGATAAAAAGCGTTTTGAAGGAAATATCTATACTAATGGTAAATTGAAATAATCCACCTATCTACTGATAAATTTCATAATTATATAATAGTAAAGTCTTAAAAACTTTACTATTATATTTTTTGTTTATCTGTAATTACAACATCCATTTTTACATCTGTTTTTTCTGCCTTAATATAATCCGATAGTATCTGTTCATCAAAACATATTCCTATTTTAAGGGAGTTAGTATTAACCAAATATTTATCATAATATCCTTTTCCAAAACCAACCCTATTTCTTTTTTTATCAAAACATATTCCTGGAACTATAAATAAATCTATATTTTCTTTTGAAATTAAATCAACATTTATTCCATTTGGTTCTTTAATTCCATAATTATTTTTTACTAAATTATTAAAATCTGTTATCCTATAAAAAAGCATAGTGTTATCCAAAAATACTTTTGGAATAGCAATTATTTTTCCTAATTCTAAAGATTTTTTTATAATAGTGGAAGTATCTACTTCATCCCCAAAACTATTATATATTGCTATTATATTTGAATTTTTATATGATTGATCACCAATAATTTTTTTAGAAATAATTTCAGATTTAATTTTCTTATCTAAAACATTCCTTCGTATTTCTTTATACTTACTTCTTAACTTTTTCTTATCAATAAATATTTCCATATTAATTCACACCAATCAGAATAATTAGAAATTATATGCTTTTTGGCAAAATTCTAAATATCTTTTAATATTATTTTTATCTTGTACTAAGTATCTACATTTAAAGACCACAATTCTGGTAATAATTCTCTAAGTTTAACAATTTTCTTTCCTTCTATCATAACATCACAATCTAAATTATCATAATTCATTTGATATAAAAATTCTCTACACCTTCCACATGGTGAAATAATTCTTCCACTTTCATGTACTGCTATTATCTGTTTAAGTTGTGTCTCATCATTTAAAATCATTTGAGCCATCATAGCAGTTTCAGCACAAAATCCCATTGCACAAGGAAGTACTGCACACTTTCCTTTATACACATTTCCACTAGAAGTAACTCCTATACAGGCTACCGTTCCCATTGTTGAATATTTATTTAATACTTTCATTTTTGCCATTTTTCTGGCTTCATAATACATCTCTTCAAAATTCATAATTTCCTCCTAAAATCTAAAAATATATTTATTGCATTTATATTATCATACCAAATACTTAATATCAATAAATAATTATTTTAAAATAAAATGAAAAAAATTTGTACTTTTTGTCAATAATAAAAGTACAATTCAATCATAAACTCCTTGATTTAATATGAAAATTGTGTTATAATTATTTTTACCATGATTTTTTGTTATAACTAAATTTTATATTACTATTTAGTTTAAAACAAAAAACTTCAATATCATTCACCCAAAGACCCGAGACCTAAAGGAGGTTTTTAAAATGGGATTCAAAAAAGACAAAAGTACAATCATCAAAGAACTGGTTTCGTCTACAGACGAAATCTTCAACCACATCGGCTGTGAAAACATACTTCATAATGTGAAGTTAGTTTTTGCTGGAACACCAGAATCAAACAATGCTACTGTAGGAATACAGTATTACATCGATGATTCAGAGTATTTTCACTTGATTTCTGATGCAGACGACTTCGAGTTTGCTCAGAATCTTTACGAAACTTTTATCGAATCTTATTCGATAGGATCCCAGGATAACTTGACGGACATGTATGTTACCGACAAGTTTGGAAATGTAACCGGAAAAGTAAAACTGGTTGCGTAAAATTATTCCCCTTTGATTATTTAATAATCTGAGGGGAATTTTTTTAATTAACCAAAATTAATATTTATATTTAAAAAAGGAATTAATTATCAAATAATTTTATATTTTTATTTAATAATTTTAGAAATTCACCAATATGATAGCCATCAGCAAATCCGTGATGAACCATTATTGTTAAATGGATATAATATTTTTTATCTACCTCTTCATATTTATCCCATAAAAATTGAGGTATTGTAATATCCTTACTAAAAACAGGAACAAATCCTGTATAAGAAAACCATGGTTGAGAAGAAAGCCATATATCTGCCATATTTTTCTCTGCAGAATATTTTTTATCTTTAAGAAACTTATCTTGAATTCTAACAAAGTTTTCAATATATTCATAATAACTGTTAGCAGATGGTAAAGAAAAATATCCAATTGTATGATCATCATACATTTGAGTATAATTTGAAAAGACTTCATCACAATAATATATTTTTCCATCTTTTGCCCTATATTTAAAACAATCTATTTGATTTGCTGTTTTAGTGATTAAATATCCTAATGTTGCATAAAAATGTCTATGAATTTTACAATAATTAACTAAATTAGTTACTTCAATTTTTGTCGTAATATACATAAACGGATTATCAAAACTGTTATAGTGATTAAATAAAGCTTGTCTACTAAAATTTTCTACTTCTTTTATCATAGATTTTCCCCTTTATAAATTTTTAATATTTTACATAATATATTATCACAATTTAATCGCTTTATCAACACTTTCTTTATATTATAAATTTTTTAAAACATAATCTAATTTTTCAAAATGTTTTTCAGATTCTCTTTTATATTGTTCAATATCTAATTTGTAGTTTAAGTCTTCATTATTTAATTTTGATACATCAAATTCATCCATTTTTCTTATATCCATTATTTTTCCTTTAAAATTTATATCTTTTAAAGCATTTATAGTTTTATCACTATATGCAATTGGAATTATTGTTTTATTCATTACTAACCCCAATATGTTTGCGTGAAATCTACTTCCAATAATAATATTAGAATTTGCTAAAGTTTTTAATGCTGTATCTATATTTCCATTATAATTATAAATTTCTACATCATCTTTTAAATTTTGATTATCTAATTTTTTAACAATAGACTTTATAGCCTCTTCATCTCCTTCGCCTTTACAAAAAGACATCAATGTTATTTTATATTCTCGAGCATAAAAATACTTAATAAATTCAATAATTTTTTTTTCATAATTCTCTTTATATTTTAAACCTACTTTTTTTGAACAATCTATACATGAAATTACCACTCTCTTTTCTTTATAAATTTCTGGTAAATCATATTGCAAGCTAAAAACAATATCTGGAGCTATTCTAACTGAATTTAAATTGCTAAATAAATCATAAGAATTTTTATCTCTAAAACAAACATCATCTGCTTTTTCAAAAATTTTATAAAATCTATTATAATATTCTTTTGTTTTATATGGGCCAAAATTTGTTCCAATTATATAATACTTTTTTCCACCACCTATATAATATTTTTGTTTTAAGCTATCATCTTGTTCTATAAACATGCTACCTCCAATTAAACATGTAAAATCACATTTTTTCATATATTCATTTTCTAAATTAGTATGATTAAATGACAAAATTTTAATTATTTTATTTACTAATTTGGCAGTATTTTTAAATTTTAAAGAAAAATTGTCTCCAAATTTACTTGTAGAATTATATAATGTAACAGTTTCAAAATTACAATTTTTGTATCTATTTGTAATAATATGAACAAATAAATCATCACCTAAATTATTGTTTAAATAAGTTTGCAAAAAGACTCTCATTTTTATTCCCCCAAATTTTCCTCTATTTCTTTTGTGTTCTTATACTTTTCAATATAATAACATAAATCAAAAACCATATCAACCATAATCACCTGTCCGTATATTTAATTAAATTTGTTGAACATTACTAAACCCTCCTTGTTAATTTTTTTATAACAAGGAGGGTCAATTTCATTTTGCCCTTTTCATATACTTTGAAAGTTCTTAGATCTTTCTAGATAAAAACTTTGCCAACATTATATTTATTCATAAATAACAATCTGATTTTCCTTTATTGATTTCTTAACATCTATTACTCTTTGATTTGAAGATCCTTTCCATTTAAGAGTAGGATCAAATAAATCATTTACAAATTGTCCATCTACCAAAACATCTATATAATCTAAAACTTCTTTATCTTTTAAATCTTTATCAAATAAATATCCTGTCCATACCCATATATCCTTATTAGGATACTTTTCTTTAAACTTTTTTGCAAGTTTTGTAGTTCCTTTTATATTTACTGGATGCATAGGTTCTCCACCTAAAATTGATAATCCTCTGATATGTTCTTGTCCACATAAATCAATTATTTTATCTATAACACTATCATTAAATTCTTTACCATTTTCAAAGTTCCATGTTTCAGGATTAAAACAATTATTACAATGGAATTCACATCCTTGCATAAATACTGACACTCTAACTCCTGGTCCATTTGCTATATCCATTTTCCTAATTAAATTATATCTCATATCTGTGCCACCTTATTATCAATATGTAAAACCCTTTCTTTTATTTCTTGAGTTCTACCTTTGTTCCAGAAATTTGTTCCTATATATCCACATGTACGTCTTGCAACATTTAACTTATTGTGGTCTCTATTTCCACATGATGGGCAATACCATTCTAAATTTTCATCTATTAAAATTTCTCCTGTATATCCACAATTTTGACAATAATCACTCTTCGTATTTAGCTCAGCATACATAATATTATCATAAATAAATCTAATAACATCTAATACAGCCCCTATATTGTTTTGAAGATTTGGAGTTTCAACATAAGATATAGCTCCACCAGGACTTAATTTTTGGAATTCGCTTTCTACTGCTAATTTTGTAAATGCATCTATTTCTTCAAATACTGGAACATGATAAGAATTAGTTATATAATTTCTGTCTGTAATACCTTTAATATTGCCAAATCTTTCTTTTAAACATTTAGCAAATTTGTATGTTGTAGATTCAATTGGAGTTCCATAAACAGAATAATCAATATCCTCTTCTGCTTTCCATTTTTTAGTTGCATCATTTAAGTGGTTCATTATTTTAATTCCAAGTTCTTTACCTATTCCATTATCAGTATGAGAATGACCAGTCATGTATTTTACACATTCATATAATCCAGCATATCCTAGAGAAATAGTTGAATATCCATGGCGCATAAGCTCATGTATTGATTCACCTTTATCTAATCTAGCCAAAGCTCCATGTTGCCACAATATTGGTGCCACATCACTTGTTACATTACTTAATCTATTATGTCTCAATTGAAGTGCTTTATGACATAATTCTAATCTTTCATCAAATATTTTCCAAAATTTATCTATATCCTTACCTGATGACAAAGCTATATCTGGTAAATTAATTGTTACCACGCCTTGATTAAATCTACCATAATATTTGCCTTTTCCTTCTTTATAATTTTTAGCTTTTGCAATATTTCCAATGCTCATTGTTCTATCTGGTGTAAGAAATGATCTACATCCCATACAAGGATAACAGTCTCCTTCACCATTTTCATTTATTTTAAGTTCCTTCATTACTTTTTCTGATATATAATCTGGAACCATTCTTTTTGCTGTACATTTAGCTGCAAGTTCTGTTAAATAATAATATTTACTATCTTCATGAATATTATCCTCTTCAAGAACATATAAAAGTTTTGGAAATGCAGGAGTAATGTATACTCCTTGTTCATTTTTAAAACCTAAAATTCTTTGGTTTAAAAATTCTTCAATTATCATTGCTAATTCATCTTTATATTCGTCTGTTTCTCCCAAATACATATTTACTGATAAAAATGGAGCTTGGCCATTTGTATTAGTCATTGAATTAACTTGATAATTGAAAGTTTGAACACCATCTGCAACTTCTTTTCTTGTATCTTCCATTGCAAAATTTTTACAATCTTCTTCTTTAAGTTTTCTATCTTTATATTTCTTATAGTATTTGTCATAACTAGCTCTAACAAAAGGTGCTAAATGTGAAAGAGAAATTGTAGCACCACCATAACTTGATGATGTAACAGCTAAAATGATTTGAGTAGCAATTGTAGCAGCTGTAATAAATCTATGTGGTTTTTCAATCATTACACCATTTATAACAGTTCCGTTTTGAAGCATATCATCTAAATTTATAAGTTCGCAATTATGAAGTGCGTTCTGTGCAAAATAGTCAGCATCATGAAAATGTATTATTCCTTCATCATGTGCTTTTACTATATCTTCAGGTAGCAAAAATCTTCTAGTGATATCTGTACTTGTAATTCCAGCCAAATAGTCTCTTTGTGTAGTTACAACTGTAGCATTTTTGTTTGAATTCTCGTTATTCCAATATTCATTTTCACCTTCAATAAGTTCTTTGATACTTTGATCTGTAGTATTAGCTTTTCTTACTAATTGTCTAATATAACGATAAGTAATATATTTTTTTGCAAGTTGATATTTATTGAATTCCATAAGTTTTTCTTCTATAATATCTTGAATATCTTCAACTAATATTCTTTTTTTATTTAAATCTTCTATATACTCAATAATAGCTTTAATTTCATCATTAGAAGCCTTTTCTTTTCCTCTTACTTCCTTATTAGCTTTTTCAATTGCAATTCTTATCTTTTCTGGATCATAATCTACAATATGTCCATCCCTTTTTACTATTTTCATTTCTTTGGTTCTCCTTCGAATATTTTATCTTAATTAGATTTGTATAAATTTTATTAATAAAAGCAATAATATACAAGTTGCACTTGCAACTTTTTAAAATTTTTATTATAATTTTAAAAGCAAGTAATTATAAAGCTTTTAAAACTTTTTCATTTTTTCTATAAAATGTAAACTTTGAAATTTACTTATTATTTCAATATAAAAATTACTTTGAAAGGATTTTTTTATTATGTTTAATCCATTTGAAAATTTATCCAAATCTCAAATAAAAAAATTATATGAATTGTTAGATGCACACATATATAAATATAGCAAAGATCAAGAAATACTTCCAACAATTAAAATGGGAAATATTATAGGTATTATATTATCGGGAAAAGCTCAAATAATTCAAACTGAATATAATGGAAATGAAATTTTATTACAAGAATTAAAAGAAAATAGTATTTTTGGATCTAATATATCAAATACCAATAGTGAAAACAATCAAATTCTAGCTAAAGAAAATACAGAAGTTTTAGTTATAGATTATAATAAAATAATTAATCCTAGAAATATAAAATACAACTATTTTAACATATTTTTTAGAAATCTTTTTGATATTATTAATGAAAAATTCAAAGAAACAAATGATAGGATAAAAGTTTTAGAAAAAAAACAAATACGTAATAAACTTCTAGAATATTTTGAAATTGAATATAGAAAAACATATTCTAAAAGAATTTACCTACAATATTCTTTAAAAGAACTAGCAGATTATTTATCAGTAAACAGATCTGCTATGTTTAGAGAACTAAAAAATCTAAAAAATGAAAATTTTATTGAAATAAAAAACAGAAGAATTACTTTATTATATAAATAAAACTGTACTTCAATTTGTACAGTTTTGTTTCCACTGATATTTTTTTAAATCCACTCTATTATTTTCTACTTTTATTCCGTCTCGTTCTAATTTTTCCTTTTGTTTGTTCTTTCCCCCAAAAACAAAAGCTTCTGATAATTTTCCTTGGCTATTTAAAACTTTATAACAAGGATATTTATTTTCATCAGGATTTTTATGTAATATATTTCCTACTACTCTAGATAGTCCTGCATTTCCCAAATATTCTGCAACTTGCTTATATGTAACTACTTTACCTCTTGGAATAGTAGTCAAATAATTAAAAACTTTAGTTGATAGTTCACTTTCTTTATTTTTTTCACCAAATGATAAATTGTAACTATTATCAATGTAATCATATATTTCATCAATAGGTAATGTATTATCTAATTTTATCGTTATCCAACTCTTTTTATTCATATGATAACCAGGAAATATATTTTTATTATTAATAACGCTTTCAGCATTATTTTTTTGAAATCTTAAATCAATAATTTCAACTTTTTCTCTTGAATCTATACCCAATTTATTTTCTGAAATTGTAAGAATTATTGCATACCACTTATTATTTTTTTTATTTCTTAATATAGCATTATTATCATATTTTTCCCATAGAAATTCTAATTCATCATCATACTTATTTTTAACATATTCAATAACCATTTTTGTTTGACTATTTTTAAAAATGTTAGATATTGTACAACTATTTATAATTTCTTTTATTTTTTGTTCATATTCATCTCTGACACTACCTACAAACTCACCTGTTGAATCTAAAATATCAACTAATATATATTCTTCATCACTTACTAAATCAATTAATTTTGAATACATTTTTTCTTCTGATAAATTAACTACAATTTTAAATTTATTATTACAAATATTCTCTAAATATGTATAAACATTATTATTTTTCTTAAAACCATACTTTAACAATTTGTTATAATCAATTTTTTTGTTTTCTATATATTTTTCTAAATCCCTCATTATATTCTCCACCATATTTTTAGTTGTCTAAATTAAAAAAATTATATCACAAAAAAGAACTATTGTATAGAACAATAATATCCCCTTCAGTTTTTCTAATAAAACAGAACAAATAGGAAAGGATTACTTTCCTATTATATAAAAAAATCCTGCGGATTACTCCGCAGGTCTCAGGAAAAATCTATGTCAAGACTCAGATGATAGCAATTACCACCAGAGCCAGTATTGTAGACGCCCAATTGGGCAAAAATGGAACCAATGCACTCTTGACTTTTTTGTAAAATTTAACAATCCATTTAAATACTTTGGGAATCCCTTTCATAACTACATCAAATACATTTAAAAGGACTGTTCCAAAAAAGTTTCCCATTGTGCTACCCAGTTTTCCGATGCTAACTCCCAATGTCGCCAAAATCGTAATCAGTATGATTGCAGGCAACAAGATATGAATTCCGAGGATGTAACTAAACCCCAGAATTACCCGTAAAAGGTAACGAAGTAAAAAATATACAGCCATACACTATCTCCTCCATTTACAAATCTCTCTATATATAACCAGCCTGAGAACTGGATTGAAAAAAATAATATATATTTAAATTCCAATATACAAAATTTTGTACATTAGAAATTGTAAAGTATTATATAATTATTATATCAAATAATTAACAATATGTCAATTTTATGTAAACGCACATTGACCGTTGTTAGTCCACAAAAAATTGTATAATAATTTTTCTGACATAATAAAATTGCTCCTAACTTAATAATTTTGAAAAATTCTTCATAGCATCTGATATTTTTAGCTGTTGTGGGCAAACATCTTGCATTTGCTCCATATTACTCATTCCTGAAAGAACCATAGTAACTTCTGGGAAGGTTTGTAAAAATCTAAATGCCCAAGAAGGAATACTCTCATCTGGCCTAATTGCTTTTAATTTTTGCTCTTGTGTTTCTGATAATTTTGCCAATTTTCCACCTCTTACTGGCTCCATTACCCAAATTGGAATATTCCATTCCAGTTTTTTGTAATTGTTCTTCAAATATTTTTTCTACCTTATCCATATTTGAACTATGAATTTTCAGTTTGATAAATTATCTTATCCTTAATCATTTCTCTATTTTAATTTTCCTTCCTTTTGGCTAGTTGACTAGTTTTTGTTAGATATCTCTTTTTTTATGTTTTCTATAAACTCATCTACTTTATAAACACCAATATCACCATTATCTCTTGAACGCACACTAACACTATTAGCTTCTACTTCCTTATCACCAACTACAAGCATATATGGGATTTTTTGCATTTGAGCCTCACGTATTTTATAACCTGTCTTTTCTTGCCTGTCATCTAATTCTACTCTAATATCTTCACTTTCTATTGCTTTCTTTATTTTATTTGCATATTCAAGATGATTATCTGATATAGGCAATATTTTTACTTGTACTGGAGATAACCATGTTGGTAATGCTCCTTTGAATTGCTCTAAAATTAATGCTATAAATCTTTCATAAGAACCAAGTATTGCTCTGTGTACCATAACTGGTGTTTGTTTTTCTCCATTTTGATCAATATAATATAATCCAAATCTTTTTGGTGTTGAGAAATCAACTTGAACTGTAGGAATTTGTACTTCTCTTCCTAGTGCATCAGTAAACATAAAATCTAATTTTGGGCCATATAAAGCAGCCTCTCCTTCACATCTTTTTGCATCTAATTTTAGTTCATCAGATATCTCTTGTAGCATTTTTTCGCATAAATCCCAATCTTCTTTGTTACCTATATATTTTTCTGGATGATCATAATCTCTTACAGATAATGAAACCCAATGATTTTCCCACAATCCCATTCTTGTATAAAAATCTCTTATAATATTACACATATTAATTATTTCATCTTTTACTTGGTCTATTCTACAGAATGAATGTCCATCTTCAATTGTTATTGCATAAACTCTAGATAAACCTCCTACAGAGCCCTGTAACTCTGCTCTATATTGTTTATCTGATTCCATATATCTTATTGGTAAATCTTTATAACTTCTCATTTTTGAAGCATATATTTGAGTATGATGTGGACATTGAACAGGTTTTAATACAAATTCATGTCCCTTAGGTGAATTAACTCTAAATAATTCATCATTAAATTTTTGGGCATGTCCTGATGTCTCAAATAAACTTATATTAGCAAGAGATGGACAACTTACTTTTTGAAATCCATAACTTCTACAAATTTTTTCTATTTCTTTTTGTAATGTATCTTTAACTATTGTTCCTTTAGGTGTATATAAAGGTAATCCACCACCAACATAATCAGAAAAGCAAAATAAATCTAATTCTTTTCCTATTTTTCTATGATCTCTTTCCTTAGCTTCTTCTAAAAATTTTAAATGCTCCTCTAGCATAGAGGCTTTTGGAAAAGATATTCCATAAATTCTTTGTAAAACTTCTCTATTTTCGTCACCTCTCCAATATGCACTTGAAGATGAAAGGATTTTTACTGCCTTAACTTTTCCTGTACTTAGTAAATGAGGACCAGCACAAAGATCTATGAACTCACCTTGTTTATAAAATGAAATTTCAACATCATCAGATAAATTTTCAATTAATTCAACTTTATATTTTTCTTCTTTTTCTTGCATAATTTTTATTGCTTCAGCTTTAGATAAAACAAATTTTTCAATTGGTAAATCTTCTTTTATTATTTTTTTCATTTCATTTTCAATTTTCTCTTTATCTTCATCTGAAAAAGCTTTAACTATATCAAAATCATAATAGAACCCATTATCTATTGCAGGACCAATTGCAAGTTTTACTTTAGGAAACAACCTTTTTATTGCTTGAGCCATAATGTGAGAAGTTGTGTGCCAATAAGCTTTCTTTCCATCTAAGCTACTGTCAAATGTTTCGATTGTTAATTTGCAATCTTTATTTAATTCATATCTTAAATCTTTAACCTCAGAATCAACAGTTGCACAACAAGCATTTCTTGCTAAACCTTCACTAATTTTTTTTGCAACATCTATTATAGCAGTACCTTTTTCTACCTCCATAACAGAATCATCTTTTAAAACAATTTTAATCATATTTTTAAACCTCCTTTTCTTAATATATTGTTAAAAGCACTCCTAAAAGTACTAGTAACAATACTTTTAGGAGTGCTTTCAGCACGGTTCCATCCTAAATTTAACTTAATTTTAGAATATAATAAAATTTACCAATAAAATTTCGGAGAGCTAGTTTTTCAAATACATTTACTTAAATTGGATTCCAGCCACGTCCAATTCTCTCTGTAAGAACTCTTATTTTACTTTGTCTCTCAATTATTATAAACTAATGCATGATTAAATTTGATAATATTTTATATCTTTTTATTTTACTTGTCAACAATTTTTTAGCCAAGGCTATTTTAATACATTATTCATTATTTCTTCAAATTTTAGTGCATCATTTTTCTTAAAGTAAAAATGAAATCCTGTCATTTTTTCTTTTCCATCATTAAATACTATTTCTTTATTCATATTAACAGCAAAATATGTACTTTTAAAAATAAATACTCCACTTTGAACTTTAGAACAATCAGTAATATCCTCTTCAATATCTACCGTCCAAATACCAGCACCATTGTCTGCAATCATTTTTTTATTAGTTAAAGTAAGTTTTGAATCATCTCCACCAAGCATCCTATCTTTTTCTGTTCCAAATACATTTAATTTTGCCGTAAAAACCACTTTTTCTCCATCTTCTAATTCAACATTAAATTTATTTTTTACTTCTGATAATGTGTTAAGATATTCTATATTCATTTTTACCCCCTATAAATTCCAAAAATAATTTGTACTATATTATAATATAATTTTAAAATTTAGTCAATTTTTTTATTATTTCTAATTAAAAAAGTGGACCAATAATGGTCAAAAAATTTTCACATTATTTATAGTTTTAATTATTTTCTTATAATTTCTATTTATTCTAACTCTTGAATAATTTTGATCTAAATTAAAAAAACATTTTCCACTTTCTGTTATAATATCCTTTTTTTGTAATTCTTGTGTTAAATTTATATTCTTTTTTGCTTTTAAAGTAAATATTGGTGTTTCTATATTAGTATATAAATATTGATTAGAATTTAATTTTGAATAAATTTTTTTATTTATTTCTATTACTTTATTTTTTGTACTTTCTATTTTTTTATAATCCTTTAAAATATTTAAAAAAATATTGGCAGATAAATCAGAAAAAGGAAATGGTAATGTTACTTCATTATATACTTTTATAAATTCTTTATCAGCAAAAAGATATCCTATTCTATGGTTTGGCAATCCATAGAATTTTGAAGCACTCTTCATTACAACAACATTATCATATTTTTCTATTAAATTGATACTAGAATTAGAAGGATCCATATAATCACCATATGCTTCATCTATCATAACTATAATTCCATACATTTTTGCTTTTTTTACAATCTCTTCTATATCATTAACATCAATAATTTGACCTGTAGGATTATTTGGATTATCAATATATATTAAGCTATCATCTTTTGTGATTTCATTTAAAAAATGTTTTAAAATAAATCTATAATTATATTTTGGCTCTAATTTATAATAGTGATAAATTCCTTTTCTTAATTCTACTTCTGATATAAATCTTGTAAATTGAGGAGCTATACCTAATACTTTGGTATTTTCATTAATTAAGAATGTACTTAAATTTCTAATTATTCCCATTGTGCCAGGAACCAAATGCAATATTTTCAAGTTCAACCTTTGGGTTAAATTGATAAATATCTACTAATTTTTGTTTTAATAATTCATATTCATTTAATGGATATCTATTAATTACTGACTTTGATTTATTTATACATTTTTTTATTGTTCCTTTATTTATAAAAGGATTTGTTCCAAGAGAACAATCTAAACTTTTTTTACTTATTTTTATTTCTTCCATATAATCTTTAACTTTAAATTTTTTATAATATTCACTTATCATAACAAAAACTCCTTTACTTTTTATTTTATATAATAATTCTTTAGTTAATTAACTAACTTAAAATATCTTTATTCACGTTTTTTCTCTTTTTTTTAAATAAATCTTCATTTCCAACCTCCTATCAAAAAAGAGATGTATCAAAGTGATTTTTTTATTTTTATCACTCATACATCTCTTTTAGTCATATTAGTTATTTATATTATGCATTTTTACATGACTAATACGTATGGGTGATTTACACACCATACGTTTTGATTTTTATTTATTTTATTTAAATCAAATAAAAAATCCATAATATTATCTCTCTATTTTTTTACGTTATACGCATTTCTATTAACTTAATATTTTTCATAGTAACTTAATTAAATTATATATTATTTTATCATTAAAATCATATATCCGTCAAGCACCAATCATATAATTGCATCTAAGCTGAAAAAAGTTACTTCTCTTGAAACATATATATTCAAAAAATTTTGCGGGCGCCCAATGAGGAGGCTGTTGAAAAACAAGCATTATTTAATTAATAAAATTTTTAAAATAATATATTTTTTATAAAAAAATATCTAA